>JBEDEU010000077.1:0-8140 GCA_041175585.1 Pseudomonadota bacterium
TACCACGCTGCGGGTATCCACAGCAGAGGTACCCAGGAGGCAACACCGTTTGAACACCAGCATGCCAGAGCATAGCTTGCGTTGCGAGGCCAACCTGAGAGAACAAGCGCTCTGAGCCACAACCTGGGAAATAGAAAACCGCTTCCGTATCAGCCGGCGCACTCGGTGGACGAATAATCGGTACGTAATCCGCATCTTCAATATCAAGCAACTTTCGTGCAGTCTGCTTAGGCAAACCACCCGGCATCTTCTTGTTAATAAAGTGCACGACTTGTTCGCGAATCGGTGGCTTGCCCACCGTTGCGGGTGGTGCGGACGTTTGCTTGCGCGCGAACTTCGAAAACACATCGTGCGCCATGCGTTGCAGCTTGTATCCAACCCCCACCATCGCCTGACGGGTCGCATTAATCGTGGCCGGATCTTTCGCGTTCAGGAAGAACATCGCGGTAGACGTACCAGCATTGAACGACTTACGCCCCATGCGTCGCAACAAGGCGCGCATGTTCATGGAGACATCACCAAAATCGATATCGACCGGGCAAGGGTTGTAGCACTTGTGACAAACCGTGCAATGGTCTGCGACGTCTTCGAACTCTTCCCAATGCTTGAGGCTAATTCCGCGTCGCGTTTGCTCTTCGTATAAAAACGCCTCTATTAGCAGCGACGTCGCAAGAATTTTATTGCGCGGCGAATAGAGCAAATTAGCCCGCGGCACGTGTGTTGCGCAAACCGGTTTGCACTTGCCACAACGCAAGCAGTCTTTAATCGAGTTACTGATGGCGCCGATATCGCTTTGCTGCATGATGATCGACTCATGCCCCATCAAGCCAAAGCTTGGCGTCCAGGCATACCGTAGATCGGCGCCAGGCATCAGCTTGCCGGCGTTGAAGTGATTGTGCGGGTCGATCTGGCGCTTGTAATTCTGAAATGGCGCAAGCTCTTCTTCAGTCAGAAACTCATACTTCGTCAAGCCAATGCCATGTTCGCCTGAAATCACGCCATCCAGATCACGCGCAATTTGCATGATTCGCACAACAGCCTCGTTAGCTTCACGCAGCATCTCATAATCGTCAGAGTTGACCGGGATGTTGGTGTGTACGTTGCCATCGCCTGCGTGCATGTGCAAGGCGACAAACACCCGGCTCTTGAGCACGCGGTCGTGTACTGCCTGCATTTCCGTCAACACTGGTGCGAAATCGTTACCGCTAAAGAGTCCAGCGAGTTCAGCCTTAACTTCTTTTTTCCAGGAGATTCGCAGCGTACGGTCCTGTACGACATCAAACACACGCGCTTGTGCGTGACGCGCCAATCGTTCATCGAAGGCAGGTTTTAACTCAGATAGACCGTGCGCCATTAAGGTTGGCAAGCCCTCAGCCAGCGGCATGTCAAGATTCTCAAGCACCCATAGCCAGCGTGCCCGCACACGTGCGATCATCTCTGTCGCGTGGCGACGGCGCTCATCCAACGCCTCTTCTAACGAGGCGCCCTCTTCGCTGGCGCGATCGAGCTTAGCAATCGCCAAGTCTCCGTCGAGCGCCGACTGCAAAGCATCAAGAAGCTTGAGCTTGTTGCGCGTCGATAATTCGATATTGATACGTTCAATGTGATCGGTGTACTCGCCCATCCGCCCAAGCGGAATCACAACATCTTCATTAATTTTGAAAGCGTTGGTGTGCCGTGCAATTGCGGCTGTACGAGCACGATCGAGCCAAAACTTCTTACGCGCCTCGGCGCTTACAGCGATGAACCCTTCACCATGGCGCGTATTGGCGAGTCGAACGACCTCACTGGTCGCTGCAGCAACCGCCGTATCGTCATCTCCGACAATATCGCCGATCAGAACCATCTTGGGCAGCACACCACGCTTGCTCTTGGTGGAATACCCCACTGCGCGCAGATATCGCTCGTCAAGATGCTCCAAGCCGGCAAGCAATGCGCCTTGCGCTCGACCTTGTGTGTCTAGATAATTTTTAATTTCAACAATAGAAGGAATCGAGTCACGCGCTTGACCAAAAAACTCAAGGCAAACAGTCCGTGTATGACTAGGCATACGATGCAACACCCAGCGCGCCGCTGTAATCAAGCCATCACAGCCTTCTTTCTGAACACCAGGAAGACCAGCCAAGAATTTGTCGGTGACATCTTTACCAAGGCCAACTTTCCGAAACCTTGCTCCGTCGATTTCAAGAATCTCGGTGCGCAACACCCGTGCGCCAGCCGCAGCCGCACCATCCGACCACTGCAATTCAAAGCGCACCAAACCTGCTTCGTGGATCTTGCCCAGGTTGTGATCCAACCGTGTGACATCGAGCCAATTGCCTTGCGGGTCTACCATTCGCCACCAAGCGAGGTTATCCAAGGCTGTACCCCACAGCACAGCTTTTTTTCCACCCGCGTTCATGGCAACGTTACCGCCAACACAGGACGCATCAGCAGATGTTGGGTCAACCGCAAAAACCAAACCGTTTTCGTCAGCGATGTCGGATACGCGACGCGTGACAACACCCGCGCCCGCCCGCACTGTTGCAACTGGCTTATCCACGCCCGGTAACGGCCCGACTTCAACCGAACCAAGGGTGTCGAGCTTTTCGGTATTGATGACAGCCGAGCGCCAGGTCAGTGGAATTGCACCGCCGGTGTATCCAGTGCCACCACCACGAGGAACAATGGTCAACCCCAGCTCGATGCACGCCCGCACCATCGAGGCGATTTCTTCTTCGGTATCTGGCGTGAGGACCACAAAGGGATACTCAACGCGCCAGTCGGTTGCATCCGTCACGTGCGAGACACGTGAGAGACCGTCAAATTTGATATTGTCACGGGCGGTCAGCTTGCCAAGCACCTTGAGCACTTGTTTGCGCAACTGACCAATACGCTCGAACTCGCCAGCGAAGTCACGAACAGCTTCGTGCGCGCGCGTCAGTAAGCTCGCAACCTTCTCGTCTCGTCCGGCGTCATCGTCTGCCCTGCGCTGATCGATTTCCTTGAGGCGATGCTCAAGCGCCTCGACCAGCAGTTTGCGTCGCTTCGGATTGTCGAGCAGGTCATCTTGCAGATAGGGATTACGTCGCACCACCCAGATGTCGCCAAGGACCTCATACAACATGCGAGCCGAGCGGCCGGTGCGGCGCTCACCGCGCAAGTCCGACAACAAAACCCAAGCGTCCTCGCCAAGCAAGCGGCAAACGACCTCGCGGTCTGAAAACGACGTGTAGTTGTAAGGGATTTCACGCAAACGAGACTGAGCGTCTGGCGCTGGCATGGCTTTCAATAGGTGGCTGGCGAGAGGGGCATTCATAAAAAGCTCGGTTCGGGCCCTTAAAGAGCTATTTTAAGGCATCGTGCAAGGCGTGCTCGAATAACCCTTCCGACGAGCGCCGCACTGACCGTCGAGACGGCCTAAACCCTTAGTTTGGCGCAAGGGCGAGCGTCAGCAGCCAAGAGATAGTGGCGTATCGCAGAAATTTACCCAGTGCCATCCATGCGACGCAAGGCCAAAATGACAAGCGCGACCAACCAGCCACGAGGCATAACGGGTCACCAATGATCGGCAACCACGCAAAAAAGAGTCCCGCCGGACCCAGTCGACGAATCCACCGCTCGGCGCGATGCTCCGCCGGCGTGGGGCTCCCGGCAGTATCCCTGCGCGCGCGCCAGCGACCATACGCGCCGTGCGCGCTTGTCCCCATCCAGTAGCTCACAACACCTCCAAGGGTGTTACCAGCCGTTGCAACAAGAATAGCCGGCCAAAGGAGATGCGGGACGCTTGCCACATAGGCAAGGAACACCGGCTCAGACCCGAAGGGCAAAATTGTGGCTGCCAACAAACCCACCACGAAAAGAGTCGGTAGACCCACCTCGGGCAAAGACAGCCAAGCCAGCAGTTCACGTAGTAATTCGTTCAGAACAAACTCCCAAAGCAAGTAAGAGGACTTTAGCCTAAGCGTGTGATAATTGCGGCATTGCAGCACGCACGGCTAGGAAACTATGAACACCGATTATCTCAAGCGCATCCTCACCAGCAAAGTGTATGACGTTGCGGTCGAAACCGCCCTCGACCTTGCACCTCAGCTTTCGGCACGCATCGGCAACACCGTTTTGCTCAAACGGGAAGACACACAATCCGTTTTTAGTTTCAAGTTGCGCGGCGCCTACAACAAAATGGCCCATCTGCCGAAGGCTGCGCTCGCGCGTGGTGTGATCGCGGCCTCAGCAGGCAATCATGCCCAGGGCGTTGCGCTATCGGCCCGCCGACTTGGCTGCAAAGCCGTCATTGTGATGCCCACTACGACGCCAGCCGTCAAGATTGAGGCTGTGAAAGAACTTGGAGGCCAAGTCGTTCTTGAGGGCGACAGCTTCAGCGATGCGTACGCCCATGCTCTGACATTAGAAAAGAAACACCACCTGACCTTCGTCCACCCGTTTGACGACCCGGACGTCATTGCAGGCCAAGGTACGGTCGGCATGGAAATTTTGCGGCAGCACCCTGGTCCGATCGACGCCATCTTCGTTGCGGTGGGTGGCGGCGGACTCATCAGCGGCATCGCGGCCTACGCCAAACAACTGCGTCCTGACATCAAAATTATCGGCGTACAAACGGTCGATTCAGACGCAATGCTGCGCAGTGTCCGCGCGGGCCGTCGAGTCATGCTCAACGAAGTGGGACTTTTCTCAGACGGCACTGCTGTCAAACAGGTCGGGGTCGAGACCTTTCGCTTGGCTCGCGAGTACGTGGATGACTACGTCGTCGTTGATACCGACGGGATTTGTGCGGCCATCAAAGATGTCTTTCAAGACACCCGAAGCGTGCTTGAGCCGGCCGGTGCACTGGCCATTGCCGGCGCAAAGCAATACGCAAGCGAACACAAGCTAAAAGGCAAAACTCTCGTGGCGATTGCCTGCGGCGCGAACATGAACTTCGATCGTCTGCGGTTCGTCGCTGAACGCGCGGAAGTCGGCGAGGAGCGCGAAGCAATTTTTGCGGTCACTCTTCCTGAACAAAGAGGAAGCTTTCGTGCATTCTGCAGCCTCGTCGGCAATCGTAATGTGACGGAGTTTAACTACCGCATTTCGGACTCAAACTCTGCCTATGTGTTTGTTGGTATTCAGGTATCAAGCCCAAACGAGCCATTACGCATCGCCAACAGTTTCCGTAAACACGGCTTTGATACGCTTGACCTGACCGATGACGAAATGTCCAAAACCCACTTGCGTCACATGGTGGGCGGGCGGTCAGGACTCGCGCACAACGAGCTGCTCTACCGCTTTGAGTTTCCGGAGCGGCCGGGCGCACTCATGCGCTTTCTTCAGTCGATGAAACCCGACTGGAACATCAGTCTGTTTCATTACCGAAATCAGGGCGCCGACTACGGTCAGATCTTGATCGGAATTCAAGTGCCCACGGGTAGCAAGAAAGCCTTCAAGGCTTTCTTGGACGAAGTCGGCTATCCGCACTGGAACGAAACAGAAAACCCCGCCTACAAACTCTTCTTGTAGGCGGGTATCCAAGACCACGCGCCTGGCAAGCGCCTCGCGCGACTAGAAACGACAGACGCTAAAAAATGGCGTGTCTGTTTTAGCAATCAATGACGAGCCGCCAAGGTCTGGAAGGTCCACAATCGCGGCAGCCTCGACAACGTTGCTGCCAAGCTGTTGCAACAACTTTACTGCGGCGAGCATCGTGCCGCCTGTGGCCACAAGGTCATCCACAAGCAGGACGCGCTGTCCGGGCTTGACTGCATCTTGATGCACCTCAACCACAGCATCGCCATACTCAAGCGTATAGGCGGCTGCCACTGTTTTGTAAGGCAGTTTGCCCTGCTTACGAACCGGCACAAAGCCGACGCCCAGGGCGTAGGCAAGTGCACTTCCGAAAATAAAACCCCGCGCATCGATGCCAACCACGACATCAAGCTTGTGACGCATGTGTCGGTAAACAAAAATATCAATCAACGCACGAAAAGCACGGGGGTCTTGCAGCATGGGGGTGATGTCGCGAAACATCACGCCAGGCTTGGGCCAGTCGGGTACGTTGCGGATCAAGCTGCGCACGAGCTCTATCGGGTCCTGATATGGAATCGGGTTGTTCATCGAACGATTTTCCGCATACGTTTAGACAAAGCAAAGAATACGCTATTCATGGGGTCCGCACCGTCACCGCACGCGAAACACGCAAGGCTTTGGCGCGCGCCTGATCGATCGTGCGATCTTGTGCGAGCCCAACTCCCATACGTCGCTTCACAAAGGACTCAGGCTTGCCAAAAAGCCGCACGTCCGTGCCAGGCTCCGCCAACGCCGCGGCCACGCCATCAAAACCGATACCTTGGGCTTCAACGCCCCCATAAATCACACTGCTTGCGCCCGGAGCAATCAGCGTCGTGTCCACTGGCAAGCCCAAAAGTGCTCTGGCGTGCAATTCAAATTCGCTTTGACGCTGGGTAATTAGCGTCACGAGGCCCGTGTCGTGGGGGCGAGGGCTCACTTCCGAGAACCAAACTTGGTCTCCGGACACAAAAAGCTCCACACCAAAAATACCTTGCCCACCCAAACTATCCGTTACCTGCAAGGCAATTTGTCGAGCCCGCTCCAGTGCGCGCTCTGGCATCGGTTGAGGCTGCCAGCTCTCAACGTAGTCTCCATCAACTTGGCGGTGCCCGATCGGTTCGCAAAAATGCGTCGAAATCTTGCCATCTGCACCGCGTGCGCGGACGGTTAGTAGCGTGATCTCGTATTCAAAATCGATAAATCCCTCAACGATGATGCGCGTGCCGTCTACACGAGCACCTTGCTTGGCAATATTCCAGGCCGATGCGATGTCTTGAGGTCCGCGCAACACCGACTGCCCCTTTCCTGAAGAGGACATCACAGGCTTGACCAAGCAGGGAAAACCAACTTTTTGGGTCGCCCGCTCAAGCTCCTCGACGGAATCTGCAAACTGGTAGGGCGATGTGGGCAATCCTAATTCCTCGGCCGCGAGGCGGCGAATACCCTCTCTGTTCATCGTCAACTGCGCTGCCCTTGCTGTTGGCGTCACGCGGGCATCGCCTGCGGCCTCAAGCTCAACCAGCAAGTCCGTCGCGATCGCCTCAATTTCCGGAACAATAATGTGCGGGCGCTCTTGCGCAATCACGGCTCTAAGCGCTTCTTTATCTGTCATGGCGACAACATGTGCACGATGCGCGACCTGTTGCCCCGGTGCTTGGGGATAACGATCCACCGCAATCACCTCCACCCCAAAGCGCTGCAATGCCATGATGACTTCCTTGCCAAGCTCACCAGAACCCAACAACATCACCCTCAAGGCAGTAGACGATCCTGGCGTGCCCAGGCGGGCTTCAAAGGGCGCCAAGGCGGCTGCAGGAGATGCGTTTGATGAGAAAGGGGGCGTAGCCATAGGGATCCTGGTCGTTTTAAAAATTAACGATGTTGCACCACGGGACATTAGCAGATACGAACACCGCACGCCTTGGAGCTGAAACGATTAAAATCGGGCAATGTCTTCTCCTAAATCGTCCGCAGCCTCCGTGCTTGCATCCGCTCGACGCACCCTGGACATCGAAGCCCGTGCGTTAACTGAATTGAACCAACGCTTAGACTCAAGCGTTGAAAAAGCGGTCGCCCTCATGCTGGCATGCAAAGGGCGCGTGGTCGTCTGTGGTCTAGGAAAAACAGGCCACATTGCCCGCAAGATCGCGGCAACGCTTGCCTCGACTGGAACGCCCTCATTTTTCTTACATGCAGCGGAAGCCGTTCACGGGGATATCGGAATGATCGGCGGGCAAGATCTGCTGATCGCGGTGTCATATTCTGGCTCCGGGCAAGAGCTGCTCACCATTCTGCCTGCCGCGCACCGGCTAGGGGTTAAGGTGATCGCGATGACCGGGCACAACGATTCAGAGCTGGCTCGCTTAGCCGATGTCCACCTCGATGTGAGCGTCTCCCAGGAGGCCTGCCCGCTCAATTTGGCTCCGACCGCAAGCACTACCGTGGCACTCGCCATGGGCGATGCACTGGCCGTCGCCTGCCTTGAGGCACGCGGCTTTGGCCCTGACGATTTCGCACGCTCACACCCCGGCGGTGCGCTTGGCCGGCGGTTATTGACGCGCGTGGCCGACATCATGCGTAGCGCCACGTCGGTACC
>JBEDEU010000078.1:0-8089 GCA_041175585.1 Pseudomonadota bacterium
TCAGCTTCTGAAGCCTTTCGGTAAGTGTGTAGAGCGAAGGACGCTCTCGCTGCACACCAAGCTGTGTGTTGGCTGAGCCAAGCGCTGAATGACCGTAGAACTGTTCTTTGAATTCGGCAAAACCATTAGGGTCAGCGCGCTCAAAAGACAAGCGGGTCGGACCATACGCATACTTGTCAACAAAAGCTTTCATGCCTTCTTTTAGGAGCATGTCCGCACTGGCTTCTGCTTCTTTGCGGAACTGATCGCGGATCTCGAGCTCGGCGCCATAGCCACAACCGGCCACGCAAAGTGAGAGTGCGCGCTCTGGATACAACAAGCCAAAATGCAGTGTGGCAAATCCACCCATTGATAGGCCAACGACGTGTGCTTTCTTGATTTTTAAGTGATCCAGAACTGCAAGAATATCGGCGGCTGCACGATTTTGGGAGTACGACGACACATCGGGTGGAACCGCGGACGGAGGATAGCCACGTGCGTTGTACGTAATGACTTGGTAGTGGCGTGCAAAATGGCGCACCTGAGGTTCCCAGCTTTCTTTGTGACCTGCGAATTCATGCACAAAAATAATAGGGGTACCGGATCCGGTTGTTTCGTAACAGAGGTCGACTCCGTCGTCAGTTTTTGCGAAAAGCATAAGTTCTCCTGTGAATGACATTAGCTTGGCACGCATGGACCTGCAGCGTCAAGATATCAACGCGGCTTGGTTGCCTCGCGCGCTTTAAAAAAGTTGGCAAACGCCTGTTGGGCTTCGTCGGATTTCAGTCGGTCGGTGAAGTGGCCCCACTCATAATCAAAGGCTGCGTGTAGCGCTGGCCTGATGGTGTGCTTCATCATTTGTTTGGAAAGCTGCAGCGCTTGAGGTGGCAGGGCTGCTAACTCGGTGGCGGTTTGCAACGCGTGTGATAGTGCTTGACCAGACGGCGTCACGCCAGTGATAAAACCGGCTTCAAAAGCTTCCTGAGATTTAAAGGCCCGTCCGCGTAGCAACCAGTCGCTGGCCTTGCGAGCGCCCACCAATTGCGCAAGCAGTGTGCTTGAAGCGCCTTCCGGGCATAAGCCGAGTGGCACAAAAGGTATTTTAAAGAGAGCATTATCTGCGGCGTATACAAAATCGCAGTGCTGCAGCATGGTCACACCGATTCCGATTGCGTTGCCTTCGATCGCCGCGATGATCGGCAGGTCTGAGTCGACCAGGCTGCGCAGCAGCGTGATCCCTGGACTGTCTCCCACTGGGCGTGGTCGTTGAAAGTCCTTGAGATCATTGCCGGCCGTAAAGTGCCCTTGTGCGCCTGTCAACACGATTGCTCGCGTTTGACCATCGCTGCTAGCCTCTCTTATGTTTGCAGCTAACGCTAGGTAGGTTTGTGCATCGAGGGCGTTGCGACTCTCGGGTCGATTGATCGTCAAGGTCAAGACCCCATGGCTTGTTTCGCGTAGTACTGTGTTACTCATTGTGCCTTCCAGATCGTCTCAAAAAAAAGCTCACCCGAAGGTGAGCTTTTTAACATCATTGCGAGTTCGTCTTGTTAATCGCGGCTGCCGCTCGTGATCCCTAAGATGGCCAACAGGTTCGAGAACACGTTGTACACATCCAGGTAAATGGCAAGGGTTGCTGAAACGTAGTTCGTTTCGCCACCGTTGACCACGCGCTGCAGATCGATCAGCATGAAGGCCGAGAAAATCACAATAGCCAGAACCGAAATCGTCAGCATCAGAGCTGGCAATTTCAGCCAGATGTTGGCGATGCCAGCGACCAACAAAATCACGACGCCGATGAACATAAACTTGCTCATGCCCGACAGGTCACGCTTGATTGAAGTCGCAAGTGTTGCCATGGTGCCAAACACAATCGCTGTTCCACCAAAGGCGAACATCACAAGTTGCGTTCCGTTGCTCATGCCCAAAACGAAACCGAGCAGACGCGAGAGCATGACGCCCATGAAGAACGTGAACAACAGCAGCAAGCCAACGCCAAGCGAACTGTCTTTGTTCTTTTCAATCGCGAACATTAGACCGAAGGCGCCGACCAAAAAGACAATGGCGGTGATGCCGGGGCTCGAGGCCATGACTTGATTGATGCCGCTCATCATGCCAACTGCTGCACCCAGAACGGTTGGAATCAAGGACAGTGCAAGCAGCCAATAGGTGTTGCGCAGGACACGATTGCGCACGACCTCTACAGCTGCGCCCTCATATGGGTTGCGGGATAGGGTAGGGCGATAGTCGCTCATGTAATGCTCCTTTTACTAGAAATTAAGACAGACAAATACAACGTCTTGTTACTATGACCGAAAGCATACCTGACAGTTCCCTGAAAGGCTAGATTCCTTTGATTTTGTAGGGTATTTTGTATCAGGATGGGGACAGGCGGAAGGATTTCACGTCGTGCCCACCCGCTTGATACATGCGCCAACGTTCGCGCGCGGCAGCCTTGTCGGCATCTTCATCCGAGACGATCTCCAACACCCGGGTGACGTTCTCGATGCCGGGAGGGCACTGGTCGTCTAGGTTCAGGAGCCAAGCCTTTGCTGGCGCACGGGCCAAGGCCCGGGGCAGATCGGTCGAAACAAGCCAGATAGGGGTGTCTGAAGCAGCAGGATCATCGGCCGAGACGTGTGGCACGAAGGCGGCTTCGTCCACAGACCACAGCTTTTGATCAAACGCCTTGAGGCGCGCTGCATCTGTACAGTAGACAAGAAGGACTTGCCCCGCGAGGTACTGCCGCAGGCTGGTTTGACAGGCCTGCGTGATGCGCTCAGTTGCGCCAAAGGCAAAGTCGATGCGCGCCATCCTGTGCCTTACGCCTGACCCAGCAGATAGTGCACGAGCATACCTACTGGACGACCTGTCGCGCCTTTGACTGCGCCGCCACGCCACGCAGTGCCCGCGATGTCCAGGTGTGCCCATGGATAGGCTTTGGCGAAGCGCGACAAGAAACACGCAGCGGTGACTGCACCGCCGGGCTGCCCGCCAATGTTAGCCATGTCTGCAAAGTTAGATTTCAGTTGCGCTTGATAAGCATCGTCCAACGGCATGCGCCAGGCTGGGTCTTGCGCTTGTTTACCGGCAGCCAGAAGCGCATCGGCCAGTGCGTCGTTGGTCGAGAATAAGCCCGAGTTCACGTTACCGAGGGCGACGACGCAGGCGCCCGTTAGGGTTGCAATGTCAATCACTGCGGAAGGCTTAAAGCGCTCCGCATAGGTCAGGGCATCGCACAGGATCAGGCGACCTTCTGCATCGGTGTTGAGGATTTCAATCGTCTGGCCAGACATGCTGGTCACGACATCGCCAGGCTTGTTTGCGGTGCCGCTTGGCATGTTTTCGCAGGCAGGAATTAGGCCAATGACCTCGCCAGGCAGGCCGATCTCGGCAATCGCACGCATGGTGCCCAGCACACTCGCTGCGCCACACATGTCGAACTTCATCTCGTCCATCGTTGCTGCGGGTTTGATCGAAATGCCGCCGGAGTCAAACGTGATGCCTTTGCCAACAAGAACGATCGGGCCTTTGTTCGTCGCTTTGTTTGTGGTCTTGCTCGATGTGCGTGCGCTCGCTTTACCCTGGTAATGCATGACGATGAAACGTGCGGGCTGTTCTGAGCCACGGGCAACCGACAAGAAGGAACCCATGCCAAGTTTTTCAATCTGTTTGGGTTCAAGAACGGTAACTTTGATGCTCTTGAATTCGCGGCCCAGTTTTTTTGCGGTTTCACCCAGGTAAGTTGGCGTACAGATATTGCCTGGCAAGTTGCCAAGTGTGCGGGCAAGGGACATCCCCTCTGAGAGGGCGGCCCCTTCGGCAATACCTTGGTTGGCCGCGGCTTGATCGGCCTTGCTGACCAAGACAACAAACTTTTTCAGTTTCGGACGTGCGTCGAGATCAGGCTTTCCAAAACTTGCGTCGAAGTGGTAGAGGCTTGCGCCGACGGCGCTTGCTGCGGTGCGAGCGCGCGTGCGTGCATCGCTCTGAACATAAGGAATCTCTGAGAGTGTTGAGGTGGCCTCGGTCAGGCGCGCCTGCACGCAATACGCAGCGAAGGCTTGCTCGGCGGTAGAGTGCGTTTTTGCGCTGTACTCGCTTTGTTTGCCCAGACCAACGAGCACGACACGGGCTGGGGTGACGCCTTTCAAATCTCGTAAGACAAGGGTTGCGCCAGCATTTCCGGCAAATTCGGCTTTGATGACAGCTTTGATTGCGCCTTGACTCGCGCGATCAATCGCGTCGGCGGCAACGCTTAAAACGCCATCTTTAAAAACACCCACAGCCAGCGCGGCTGTTTTGGTTTGATGTGGCGAGACGGATGCGTGGGTGCTGAATTCCATGTGACGAACCTGTATGAAAGTAGATGAGAAGTGTCTCTTGCTTGGATGGATTATCTCGCATGTTGTTCCCGCGTGCGTACGAATCGATATTCGCCCTACGCTAAGAATTTCAAGAATTAAGTTTATACAAATTTGTTATTTAGAATATTTTCTTTATTACTTATAATCGTGGTTATGGGAGAAACCACATGAATTTGCAGCAATTTCGTTTTATTCGCGAAACCATCCGGCGCGACTTCAACCTGACCGAAGCCGCGCGCTCGCTGTTCACTTCTCAACCAGGTGTATCTAAAGCGATTCTCGAATTTGAGGACGAACTTGGTGTGCAGATTTTTGAGCGTCACGGCAAACGCATCAAGGGGCTGACTAAACCTGGCCGCTCGGTTGCCGTTGTTGTCGAACGCATCATGTGCGAGATCGATAACCTTAAGAAAGTAAGCGACGAATACGCCCGTCGTGATGAGGGCAGTCTGGTGATTGCATGCACCCATACGCAAGCACGTTACGTCTTACCCAAAATCATCCCCGCTTTTAGGCAGCACTTCCCTAAAGTGCATCTCTCACTGGCCGAAGGCAGCCCGCCTCAGTTGGCCGAGATGGTTTTGAATGGACAGGCGGATCTGGCTATCGCAACTGAGTCTCTCGCCCTCACACCAGGGCTGGCCACCTTGCCTTGCTACAGCTGGTCGCACTCCGTTGTGGTGCGACCCGAGCACCCGCTCGTTGCGTTGTCCAGTAAAAAGAATTTTGTGCTGACGCTTGAGCATTTGGCCAGCTACCCAGTTATTACCTACGATCGTGCATTCTCCGGACGTGGCTCGGTGGATCGTGCGTTTGAAGCCCAAGGCCTGCGCCCAGATATTGTTCTTGAGGCCATCGACGCGGACGTCATTAAGACGTATGTGGATGTCGGTCTGGGGATCGGAATCATAGCGGGTATGGCCTATGAGCCTCATCGTGACACCAATCTTGTATGCATTCCTGCTGGACATCTTTTTGGAGAGCAGACAACGCGTGTTGCGCTTAAGTCGGGCGTGTTTTTGCGGGATTACGTCTACACCTTTATTTCAATGCTGACTCCCGAGCTCGATGCTGATCGGATTCGTGAACTAGTAGAGACTAAACGAGAATAGGTATCATTACGCTTGCTATTTAAATGAGAATCATTATCATTTGGTCTGTGCCTTTTCAAATTAGGAGCAGACATGATTCCAACCATCAGCGCAGTTATCGTGGGAGCCGACCGCCTCGGCAACATACCGAACCTTCTACGCGATCACAACATCGCCATCACTCACCACATCAGTGGGCGAGATCCCTCTCATCAAAAGAAGACGTTACAGCTGCCCACGGGTACTCAAATGGTGATCCTGCTGACCGACTTCTTGGGGCATAACGTCATGAAAACATTCAGGAATGCCGCGCAGCGCTCGGGTGTAAAAGTGGTGGCGTGCAGGCGCTCTGTCTGCGCGATGCAGCAAGCTCTCGAGCAATGTGGGTTGTGCGGTTTAGCGCGTTGCGACTTCAGTGGCAGGGCTTAGGCGGCGCGCACCGGTATAACGCATGGTCCAGTAGCGCAGATTCATGTCTTCGATGCGGACCACGCCACCCCGTGTGGGTGAGTGTACGAATTTATCCTGTCCAAGATAAATACCGACATGCGAATACCGCGTGCCTAGCGTATTGAAGAATACTAAGTCGCCAACGGCTAGATCGTCGCGCTTGACACTGTCCCCGTATTTGGCGATGTCATCGGCGCGCGGCGGCAACTTCAGGCCGAGCGACTGCTGAGCCGAATACAACACGAGGCCGCTGCAATCGAAACCGGTCTCGGGTGATTTCCCGCCCCAACTGTAGCGAATACCCAAGTGTGTCAGGGCTTGTGCAGCCAAGGGATGATTAATATCCCCGATAATCAGGCCAGAGCCGTTTCTGTATCGGTTGAGAAAGGCACCAATTGGGTCTGTTGCGTTACGCCAATCATGTGAGTAGCCACCAATTCCCGAGCCCGCTTGTTTGTTCGAGTCTGCGCAACCCGTCAATGCGATTGCCAGCGCGCACGCCACCAAGCATCCAAGCCGGGAGCCGGACGATCGCAAACGCAAAGCGGCGGATTCAAAAACTGACATAGCACTCGATAAAAAAAACGATTTGGCAAGCCTCGTGCAAGCTTGACTTGCCATAATCATAGTCTAAAAAGTGTGCGCACTCGCACAAAATGGCTGCGGAGACCCTATGAACCCGATTCAAACTACTCACAGAGCCTCGATTCAGGATCGAGATGATTTTTGGGCGGCTGAGGCTCAAGAAATCCATTGGGAACGTCCATTTTCGCAGGTTTTAGACTTCTCTAAGCCGCCTTTTGCTAAATGGTTTGTCGAAGGGCGTACTAATTTATGCTTTAACGCTGTGGACCGTTGGTTAGACAAGCGGGGTGATGAGCCCGCCTTGATCTGGGTGTCGACGGAGGTGGATCAGGAAGTCACCTACACAACGCGTGCATTACACCGGGAGGTCAATGCTGCCGCTGCCATGTTGGTCGAGCAAGGCGTCAAACAGGGTGACCGGGTTCTGATTTATATGCCCATGGTTCCAGAGGCTGTGTTTGCGATGTTGGCCTGTGCACGTTTGGGTGCCATTCACTCGGTAGTGTTCGGTGGTTTCGCCTCAGTCAACCTTGCTCAACGTATTGACGATGCCGCACCTAAAGTCATTATTTGTGCGGATGCAGGTTCGCGTGCGGGCAAGATCACTCCATATAAACCTCTGTTAGATAAGGCAATTTCGCTTTCGATCCGTCCTCCCGAGCATGTCATTGTGGTGGATCGTGGTTTGTTTGCGTTTGAGCCAGTGGCTGGTCGCGATCTCGACTACGCCAGCCTGCGCGCAAAGCACGAAGGCGCCAATGTCCCGGTTGCTTGGCTAGAGTCGTCTGCGCCTAGCTATGTCCTCTACACCTCTGGAACCACCGGTAAGCCAAAGGGCGTTCAGCGCGACACCGGCGGCTATGCCGTAGCGTTGGCTTCGTCCATGAAACGCATCTTTAATGGCCAGCCAGGCGACACCTATCTCTGCACGAGTGATATCGGTTGGGTGGTGGGCCACTCATACATTGTTTATGGCCCGTTGATTGCCGGACAAACGACGATTCTGTACGAGGGAACTCCCGTGCGCCCAGATGGCGGCATTCTATGGAGTCTGGTCGAGCGCTTCAAAGTCAACACAATGTTTTCGGCACCGACGGCAATCCGGGTGCTCAAGAAACAAGATCCTGCACTATTGAAGAAGTACGATCTATCGACGTTGCGTGCGCTTTACATGGCGGGCGAGCCTCTTGACGAGCCGACTGCACAATGGATTGCCGATGGCTTGGGCAAACCAATCATTGACAATTACTGGCAAACCGAAACAGGCTGGCCGATCCTGGCTGCCCAGCCAGGCATCGCGCATGTTCCAACTAAGTTCGGCAGCCCATCTTTCCCCGTCTATGGGTTTGATGTGCGTGTATTGGACGAACAAACAGGTCAGGACTTAGGACCGGATCAGAAGGGTGTTGTGGCGATCGTGCCACCCTTGCCACCTGGGGCGATGAGTACGATTTGGGGCGACGATAAGCGGTTTGTTGAAACCTACTTCACCTCGATTCCAGGCAGACAGGTCTATTCCACGTTCGATTGGGGGCTGGTTGACGAGGATGGCTATTGGTTCATCCTGGGGCGCACGGACGACGTGATCAACGTTGCAGGACATCGACTCGGTACCCG
>JBEDEU010000079.1:0-8075 GCA_041175585.1 Pseudomonadota bacterium
GCCTGTATCTTTCGATGACTTGGCGAGGTCCTCAAACTTAGCCGATTTGGCTTTCAGCTTAGCCTGCATGTCGTTTGCAGTCTTCTCGTCTTCAACCAGAATGTGACGCACTTCATACTCATACTTGCCGTCTTCGGCTTTTTTCAGTTTGTCGTATTCAGCTTGGATCTTTGCGTCGGTGATGGGGTTCTTCTTCAGGTAGTCAGCCATCAGCGCGCGTACCAGAATCCCTTGACGTGCCAGTTCTAGTTCGACAGTGGTCGTTGGGTCTTTCGCCAAACCTGCGGCTTCAGCAGCTTGCACCATCACTTGACGGTTAATGAGCTCTTCTTTGACTTGTTCGCGTAATTGGGGCGAGTCTGTTGCGCCTTGTGTGGCGAGCAGTTTGACGAATTCGTCCACATTGGCTTTGGTGATGGGCTTGCCATTCACTGTTGCAACGTTTTGAGCATAAACAGGTGCTGCCAAGGCCAGGGCGGCAGCAAACATAACGATACGTTTCATGTATTTCCTTTGGAAGGCGCCCGAGTCGACAACGCGAGAGCGTGAATCGGGTGGGGGATTAAATCGCGCACGAGATCATACACTAGCCGATGTTGCGCAATCATCGGCTTGTTGGCAAAGCATTCCGCCACGATCGTGGCGGTGAAATGACTGGCACCCCCTTTGTTACCGGCGTGGCCTGCATGCAGGTGCGAATCGTCTTGGATGTCGAGTTCGAGCGCATTCAGAGCGCCTAGGCGATCGCGCAGTAGGGTGAGGTGGGGGTTTGTCATAGTTTTGGATCGTTGGCTGCAGGGGGCCTGTTTGAGCCATCCTCGCTTGGTTGTTCAATATGCTTGCCCAGCCAGACGGATTGCCCAATCACAAAGACGATCAGGAGCGCCATCAGGCCAAAAACCTTGAAATTCACCCACTGGTCTTCGGTGAACCATCCGGAAAAGGCAACAAACAGGTTTAGGGCACCGGCTGCGAGAAAGAAAAGCGCCCAGGCAAGATTTAAGCGTGTCCAGGCCGTGTCGGGCATGGAGATTTTCTCACCCAGCAGTTTTTGCATCAGATTGCGACCAGCGAACAACTTGCTACCCAGTAGGACGCCGCCAAAGAGCCAATACAGTGCGGTCGGTTTCCACTTGATGAACGCCTCGTTCTGCAGCCACAGGGTTGCGCCACCAAAAACCACAATGATGGAAAGGTTAACCCAGTGCATGGTTTCAACGGGATGACCGCGCAGCTTGATCCAAAGAATTTGCAGGATGGCGGCCGCCATGGCGACACCGGTAGCGACGTAAATGCCCGCGAACTTGTACGCTGCAAAAAAGAGAATCAGCGGAAACAGGTCAAAGAGAAACTTCTTCATGGCTTGACCGCCTCAAACGTCAGAGAGAGCGAGTTGATACAGTAACGCAAGCCTGTTGGCGGTGGTCCGTCAGGAAACACATGGCCTAGATGACTGTCGCACACGTTGCACATGACTTCTGTGCGGATCATGCCGTGCGACATATCGGTTTCTTCCTTGACGTTTGCGGGGTCTAGCGGCTCAAAATAGCTGGGCCAGCCACAGCCTGCGTCGAATTTGGTGTCTGAGGCAAACAAGGCGGTGCCACAACCCACGCAGCGATAAATCCCGTAGGCGGTGTGGTCCCAGAACTCACCCGTGAAGGGTCGCTCTGTGCCTTTCTGGCGAGCTACGTAGAATTGTTCCGCGGAAAGCTGTGCTTTCCACTCGGCCTCAGATTTCATGATTTTTTTCATACTTGGGTTTGGAGTACGGATTCTCAAAAAAGTTCTCGGGCATAATCGGCCCTATGTTAATCGAGTTTAAAAACGTCTCCGTAGAACGCGACAGTCGTCTTGTGCTGAGAGGCGTCCATCTGAGCCTGACAGAACGACGGATCGGTATTCTAGGCCCCAATGGTTCGGGAAAGAGTAGCTTTATTCGTCTGCTAAATGGATTGCTTCTACCCAAAGAGGGTCAAGTGCTGGTGCAAGGACTAGACACTCGCCGAGATGTATCCCGAATCCGCAGCAAAATTGGGTTCGTATTTCAAAATCCTGATAATCAAATCGTTTTTCCAGTGGTGTCGGAAGACATCGATTTCGGCTTAAAGCGTCGCGAGTCAAACCCCGAGGTGCGCGCCGCGTTGGCCCGGCAAGCTCTCGAGCAAGTCGGGGTTTCGCATCTCTATGATCGCTTGGTGCACACCCTTTCGGGTGGCGAACGACAACTCGTGGCGTTAGCTGCGGTACTCGCCACGCAACCAGAGATTCTGGTTTTTGATGAGCCGACCACCCAGCTCGATCTGCGCTTACGTAACCGGTTTGAACGGCACATGCAGGCCTTGGAACAACCTGCCATCGTGGTGAGCCACGATCTTGATCTATTGCGCAGTATGGATCGTGTGCTGGTGTTGCAAGACGGTCTCGTTGTCTTTGACTCAACGCCAAACGAGGCAATTGGTTGGTATGTGGAGCATTGCGGCTGATGAACTCTTGGTATTTGCCAGGGCATAGCTGGCTACATCGTTTGCCCGGTGGTTTGAAGCTGGGCTTATTAGCGCTTGCGGGCGGGCTCCTTATGTGGGTGCATGATTGGCGTGTATTGCTGATCGCGTTGAGCGTTGTTTCTGTCTTGTTGTGGCAGACGGGGGTCTCATTCCGTATGCTTTGGTCGTGCGTGCGCAGTTTGTTTTGGTTGCTCTTAGCGCTCATGCTGTACACCGCACTGGTTCAGTCTGTCGGGCACGCTATGACAGTGGGACTGCGTGTGGCGACTTTAATGCTTGGGGCGATGGTGGTGTCCGTCACCACCTCGATCTCACAACTCATGGCTGTGGTGTTGTGGCTCTTAAGCCCGCTTGAACGTTTGGGGTGGTTGAATACACAACGTGTTGCCCTAGCGTTTGGTTTGACCTTGCGGTTGATTCCTGAGTTATCCGTACAATGGCATGACATCCGTGAGGCGCAGGCAGCTCGAGGATTGTCTGCAAATCCTTTTACGATGGGCGTGCCGATGCTGTTGCGTACGATCCGACGTGCACACGATATTGCCGAAGCGATTGATGCGCGTAGTTAGAGAATTTTCTATGAGACCGATTTGAATACAAAAGATATTGTGCTGGTGGCGTTGTTCACGGCGATGGTAGTTGTGCTCGGATTAGTGCCGCCCATGCCTGTTCCTTGGGTTCCTGTCCCCATCACCTTGCAGACTTTCGGTGTGATGCTTGCCGGGCTTATTTTGGGACCGAAGCGAGGAGGGTTGGTTGTTTTCCTGTACGTGCTGATTGCGCTTGTTGGTTTGCCGGTGTTGCCAGGCGGGCGCGCTGGTCTGGCAGTTTTGGCTGGGCCGACTGGTGGATTCCTGCTGGGAATGATTCCGGGTGCTGTCGTTGTAGGCTTGGCGGCAGGTGCCTCCACACTGCGTTGCTTTGTCGCAGCGATACTGGGAGGTGTTGTGGTCGTATATGCTTGTGGGATACCGTGGTTGGTCGCCGTTACCGGCATGACCTTCACCAAGGCTGCATTGGCCGTTGTCGTATTTTTACCAGGTGATGCGATCAAGGCCGTGATCGCATCGATTGTCGCTCATCGCATTCGACGCTTAAATCTGACCTGACGCCGCTTTACGCTTTTCCCACCAGGCACTAAGCTCGCCGACTAAGCCGCGTCTGAAGGCCAGCACGCAGATCACGAAGATAAGTCCAATCACGATGGTGACGGATTCACCCAAGCGTTGAAACCATTCGATGCCTGTCCATTTTGTTAAGGACGCTCCAAAGTCGCCTACTTTGTTCTCAAGTAGAACAACAATGAAGGCACCAATGACCGGACCGACTAGGGTGCCCAAGCCACCAATGAGGGTCATCAAAATCACCAGCCCTGACATTTGCCACGTCGCGTCTGAAAGCGTCGCAGAGACAAAGATCAGCATCTTGGTCGAGCCCGCTAAGCCTGCCAGCATGGCTGACAAGACAAAGGCAAGTAATTTGAAACGGTCGACGTCATAACCTAGCGAGATTGCGCGTGGTTCGTTCTCGCGGATGGCTTTGAGTACTTGTCCGAAGGGTGAGTGCACCGTGCGCCAGATGATGAAGTAGCCCAGTATGAAAATACCCATGACCACGTAGTACAGGTTCAAGTCACTTTTGAGGTCAATGAGCCCGAACAGTGTGCCGCGAGGTACACCTTGCAGCCCATCTTCACCACCTGTGAATTTGGCTTGCAAGAAAAAGAAGTAGACCATCTGCGAGAGCGCAAGCGTAATCATTGCAAAGTAAATACCGCTACGCCGGATTGCCAGCGCACCCATCGCCAGACCAAGTACCCCGGCGACTAGCACGCCATAGGCTATACCAAGCTCTGGCGAAAAGCCCCACAGTTTCATTGCATGTCCCGATGCGTAGGCTGCGCTACCTAAAAAGGCTGCGTGACCAAATGAGAGCAAGCCGGTGAAACCGAGCAGCAGATTGAACGCGCACGCAAACAGGGCGTAGCACATGATCTTCATGGCGAAGATGGGATACACACCCACCAGCGGGATTGCCGCCAGGAACAGCAGAAAGACGATATAGCCGAGCGCTTGACGATTCATTTTTCTTTCCCGAATAGTCCGGCAGGGCGGATAAGCAAGACAATAGCCATAATGATGAAGACAACGGTGCTTGAGGCTTCAGGCCAAAACACTTTGGTTAAGCCCTCGATGATGCCCAAGCCCAGGCCGGTCACAATCGCGCCCATGATGGAACCCATTCCGCCGATCACCACAACTGCGAATACGACGATGATCAGGTTCGAACCCATGAGTGGCGAGACTTGCAGAATCGGGGCGGCCAACACACCAGCAAAGCCCGCCAATGCCACACCAAAGCCATAGGTCAGTGTGATCATCAACGGCACGTTGACGCCAAAGGCTTCGACAAGGCGGGGGTTTTCAGTGCCAGCACGCAGCAAGGCACCTAGGCGGGTACGCTCGATAATGAACCAGGTGATGAGGCACACCACAACCGAGGCCACAACGACCCAGGCCCGGTAGTTGGGCAACATCATGAAGCCCAGATTGGTCGCACCGCGCAACGCTTCAGGCGTCGAGTAGGGTTGACCTGAAACGCCGTAGAAACTGCGAAACAGACCTTCGATCAGCAAGGTGATGCCGAAAGTCAGCAATAAGCCGTACAGGTGATCAAGCTTGTAAAGATGCTTGAGCAGGAATTTTTCAATCAGAATGCCAAACAGGCCAACAATGATTGGCGCCAAGACCAACATCAACCAGTAATTGATGCCAAAGTATGACAGGCCCATCCAGGCCAGGAATGCACCCAACATGTACAGCGCGCCATGCGCAAAGTTGATGACGTTGAGTAAGCCAAAAATCACCGCTAAGCCTAGCGACAAAATGGCGTAGAAAGAGCCGTTGACTAAACCAAGCAACAGCTGGCCAAGAAAGGCCTGCAACGGGATACCAAATATCATGATCATGTTCTATCTGCTTCGCATCGACTGCATGAGCAGAACGCACCATCGCGCATACTAGATGCGCGATGGTGTTGTTCTGATTACTTCTTGACCAGCTTGCAGGTCGACTCGGAGAGCTTGGTGAACACTTCTTCACCTGGCAATACGGCGAGCTGTTTGTAGTAGTCCCAAGGACCTTTTGATTCGCTTGGCTTTTTAACTTCCATCAGGAACATGTCGTGGATCATGCGGCCGTCTTCACGGACATAACCATTTTTAGCGAACATGTCGTTGACTTTGTTGGACTTGATCCACTTCATGACGGTGTCGCCATCATCGCTACCGGTTTCTTTTACAGCCTTGAGGTAGAACGATACAGCGGAGTAGTCACCTGCCTGGATCATCGAAGGCTTGCGCTTGACGCGTGCTTCGAATTTCTTTGACCATTCACGAGTCTCGTCGTTTTGATCCCAGTACCAGCCATCCGTAAATTGCATGCCTTGGGTCACATTCAAACCGAGTGAGTGAATGTCGTTAATAAAAATCAGCAAACCGGCCAGCTTCATGGTTTTGCCAATACCGAACTCGTTTGCAGCTTTGATCGAGTTGATCGTGTCGCCACCGGCGTTAGCCAGACCCAAAATCTGTGCCTTGGAGCTTTGTGCTTGCAAAAGGAATGACGAGAAGTCAGACGAGTTTAGTGGCGCACGTACTTGACCGCGCACTTCACCACCCGCTGCTTTCACCACGTTTGCTGTGTCGCGCTCAAGGGCGTGACCGAAGGCGTAGTCGGCAGTCAGAAAGTACCAGGACTTGCCGCCGGCTTTCACCACAGCTGAACCCGTACCGCGCGCCAGCGCAACGGTGTCATAGGCCCAGTGCACGGTGTAGGGTGTGCACTGTGAGCCAGTCAGATCCGAAGCTGCCGCGCCAATGGCGAAGAAAGGCTTCTTGCGCTCAGCGGCGATTCCTGCCAACGCGAGGTTGACGCCAGAGTTTGTGCCGCCAATCAGCATGTCGATTTTTTGCTGGTCAAACCATTCGCGGGCGCGTGCTGCTGCAACGTCTGCCTTGTTTTGGTGGTCGGCGAAAACGAGTTCAATTTTTTTACCGTTGATTTCGCCGCCTGCATCGGCAATCGCCATGCGAGCAGCTTCAATGCCGCCGGCACCGTCAATGTCTGAGTAGACGCTGGCCATGTCGGTGATGAAACCGATACGGATGACGTTGTCAGAAATGTTTGCCATTGCTGGCTGTGCCAAGAGGCCAGCGCTAGCCAGCATCATTGAGGCGCTAAGAGTACGAAGTTTCATTTGGATAGCTCCAGAGAATCGCTGCAGAAAATAGTATTAAACCCCAAGCAATTCGTTTAGAACGGCTTGCTTGTCCTTGAGCTCGGAGGCCGCGAAGTGTTCGACGATTTGGCCATGCTCCATCACGTAAAACCGGTCGGCCAATGGTGCAGCAAACCGGAAATTCTGTTCAACCATAATAATGGTGTAACCCTTTGATTTTAGTGTTTTTATCATGCGTCCTAAGGCTTGGACGATCACTGGGGCCAAGCCCTCGGAGATTTCGTCGAGGAGCAGAAGATTTGCACCCGTGCGCAGAATACGGGCTACCGCAAGCATTTGTTGTTCGCCACCCGACAGGCGTGTGCCGGGAGACTGGCGACGCTCAAGCAGGTTGGGGAACATCTCATAGATCTCGGAGAGAGACATACCGCCACCTAGCGCGCCAACCGGCGGGGGGAGTAGCAAGTTCTCTTCGCACGACAGGCTGGCAAAGATGCCGCGCTCTTCGGGGCAGTAGCCAATTCCGAGGTGCGCGATCTTGTAGGTCGGCATGTCGATCGCTTCGGTTCCATGGATGCGTACCGAGCCGGTCCGCGATCCTGTGAGTCCGAGAATCGCCCGTAGCGTGGTGGTTCTTCCAGCGCCGTTGCGACCAAGCAGCGTGACGACTTCACCTTTTTGCACAGTGAGATTAACGCCGTGCAGAATATGCGATTCGCCGTACCAGGCGTTGAGTCCGGAGAGTTCGAGTGCGGGTGCGCTCATGCGTGCGCTCCTTCGAGTTCACCTTCAGTGGTACCCATGTAGGCTTCCATCACAGCAGGGTCTTTTGAGACATGCGAATACGGACCTTCAGCCAAGACGGCGCCACGGGCTAAGACTGTAATCGTGTCCGCAATCGAGGAGACAACGTTCATGTTGTGCTCAACCATCAAGATCGTCCGCCCAACGCTTACGCGTTTGATCAACTGGGTCACCCGCTCAACGTCTTCATGTCCCATGCCTTGCGTGGGCTCGTCTAACAGCATGAGTTCCGGTTCCATCGCCAGTGTCGTGGCGATTTCGAGCGCGCGTTTGCGGCCATAGGGCAGGCTACCGGTGATTTCGTTCGTAAAGCTGCCCAGATCGACCTGCTCAAGTAGTGCTTGGGCGCGGTCATTCAATTGATTCAAGCGTTTTTCACTTTGCCAGAAATGAAATGACAGTCCGGTTTCGCGCTGCAAACCAATGCGCACATTCTCAAGCACCGTCAGGTGAGGGAAAACAGCTGAAATTTGAAATGAGCGAATGATGCCCCGACGCGCAATTTGTGCGGGACGATCTTTTGTG
>JBEDEU010000080.1:0-8029 GCA_041175585.1 Pseudomonadota bacterium
GGCTGATGGAGCTTTACGGATTTAACCGTTCGTACCCAGAGCAATTCCTTTCCTGGGTCTGGCGTGCACTACAAGGCGATTTGGGCACCTCAATCGCCTCAAGCAGACCGGTGACAGACGAAGTTCTAAAAGCTGTCGTCAACACACTACGGCTCGCAGTTTTCGCGACCCTCATCGGCTTCATTTTTGGATCCTTATTTGGTTTTGTTGCAGGCTACTTTCAAAACTCCTGGATCGATAAAGCTGCGTCATTAACCTCAGTCTTAGGTGTGAGCGTGCCGCACTACTGGCTGGGTATGGTATTTGTCATTATCTTCAGCTCAACGCTAATGTGGTTGCCGCCGAGTGGCGCAGGTCCTGGTGGCTCTGCAGACTGGGTCTGGAATCTTGAGCATATGAAGCATCTGGTTCTACCCGCTGTCACGATGAGTGTGATTCCCATGGGGATTATTGCCCGGACCGTGCGTGCTCTCGTTGCTGATATCTTGGCGCAAGAGTTCATCGTAGGGCTACGCGCCAAGGGCTTAACGAACGTTGGCATCTTCCTCCACGTTGTCAAAAACGCAGCTCCAACTGCGTTGGCCGTCATGGGTTTACAGCTTGGCTACTTGCTCGGCGGATCGATTCTGATTGAAACGGTTTTTTCGTGGCCTGGCACAGGTTTTCTGTTGAACTCCGCAATTTTTCAACGCGACCTTCCCTTACTACAAGGGACGATTCTCGTTCTAGCCATGTTCTTCGTTGTTCTGAATATGATTGTCGACATTATTCAGACCCTGCTCGATCCTAGAATCGCGCGTAGCTAATGGAACAGGGAAACTGAAAATGCTGAACATCACTGTCGACCCATCCAAAGTCCCCGCTGTTGTCACAGAGAAGTCTACGGGCTACTGGCGCAACGTCGGGCAACGTTTTGTACGAGACAAGCTAGCGATGTTTGCTGGTTTTGTTATTTTGCTCCTGCTCATCATGGCAATCTTCGGACCGTGGATTGCTCCCTACGATCCGTTTGCCTCTTCCATCATGAAGCGCCTCAAGCCAATTGGCTTTCCCGGGCACTTACTGGGCACCGATGAACTTGGTCGCGATATGCTCACACGCCTGATTGTGGGTACCAAGCTTTCCCTGTTCATGGGAATCACCCCTGTGATCTTCGCTTTCTGTATTGGATCGGTCATTGGTCTGATTGCGGGGTACGCTGGCGGGACAGTGAACACTGTCATCATGCGGACGATTGATGTGTTTTACGCATTCCCATCCGTCTTGTTGGCAATCGCGTTGTCCGGCGTCTTGGGTGCGGGCATTACCAACTCACTGATCTCGCTGACCATCGTGTTTATTCCGCCGATCGCCCGTGTCGCCGAAAGCGTAACGACGCAAATCCGTGGCCGCGATTTTGTGGATGCCGCACGGGCCTCAGGCGCAAATGCATTTACGATTGTGCGTGTCCATGTCTTGGGCAACGTACTTGGTCCCATCTTTGTGTATGCGACCAGCTTGATTGCGGTATCCATGATTCTTGCATCGGGACTGAGCTTCCTCGGACTTGGCGTCAAGCCGCCTGAGCCAGAGTGGGGTCTGATGCTCAACACGTTACGAACTGCGATTTATGTCCAACCTTGGATTGCGGCGCTACCTGGCGTCATGATTTTCATCACGTCTATCGCGTTCAACCTACTCTCCGATGGATTGCGCACCGCCATGGAGATCAAAAACTGATGGATACGACTGTGAAGAAGGAAGCTGTTCCTAGTTCAGCGCAACCGCTATTGATGGTTAAAAACCTGGTCAAACACTTTGCACTCAAGAAAGATGTATTTGGTCGAGGTGGCGGTGTGGTGCGCGCGGTAGACGATATCGATTTTCTTGTGCGACAAGGCGAGACCTTAGGAGTCGTTGGCGAGTCCGGTTGCGGCAAGTCTACGACTGCTAGACTCCTGATGAACTTAACGCCACCCGACCACGGCGACATCATCTTTGATGGTCGCTCAGTTGGCAGCCGTGACATGTCGCTCAAAGAGTTTCGTCGGCAAGCACAAATGGTGTTTCAGGACAGTTACGCATCTTTGAATCCACGCCTGACTATCGAAGACTCGATTGCTTTCGCACCGCAGGTCCACGGGGTCTCCAAAGCGGATGCTGTGGAGCGCGCACGTGACCTTTTACGACGCGTCGGTCTGGATCCTAATCGTTTCGCCGAACGCTATCCACATGAACTATCGGGAGGCCAGCGGCAACGCGTGAACATCGCCCGTGCGCTTGCGCTCCAGCCAAGACTCATCATTTTAGATGAGGCCGTATCGGCGCTCGATAAGTCTGTCGAGGCACAAGTTTTAAATCTGTTACTGGATTTAAAAGAAGATTTCGGTTTGACTTACGTGTTCATCAGCCATGATCTGAACGTCGTGCGTTACATATCCGACCGTGTGATGGTGATGTATCTAGGGCAAGTAGTTGAAATCGGCGATTGTGAAACGCTGTTTGAACATCCCAAGCATCCATATACGCGGGCACTCCTCTCATCCGTGCCATCGATGGATCCGGACAATCGCACTGAAGAGCCACCGCTCTCGGGTGATCCACCAAATCCTATCAATCCTCCTTCGGGCTGTCGCTTTCACACACGCTGCGTACATGCGCAAGCTATTTGCTCGCAGAAAATGCCAACGCTAGTCTCGGATAAGGCTGGGCATGGCGTGGCTTGCCTCATGCACGTTGCAGGAAGTGGGCACACAGAGGCGCCAAGCGCTCAGCAGGAGGTCGCATGAGCGACGACAAGACATTTGTTGATATTCGAGACCTCACCGTAACGTTTACCGGAGGGCGTAAACCTGTACGCGCCGTCTCTGGCGTTAACTTAAAGGTTAAGCGCGGCGAAGTGGTTGCACTGATCGGAGAATCTGGCTCAGGCAAAAGCGTCACGCTGCGCTCAATTTTGCGTCTGCACAACCCCTCGCGTTCAAAGCTCGAGGGACAAATTTTGGTCGGTGATCAGGATGTTGTGCAACTCTCGAACTCTGATCTGTCAGATTTTCGGGGCAAAGTTGCCTCCATGATTTTTCAAGAACCCCTACTGGCACTAGATCCGGTTTATACGGTAGGTGAGCAAATCATCGAAGCGATCCTTCGACACGAGAACATCAGTAAAGAACAGGCGCGTGCGCGAGCACTATCTTTGTTCGAGCGCGTCCGTATTCCTAGCCCTGAGCGAAGACTCGACGCCTACCCCCATGAAATGTCGGGTGGTATGCGCCAACGAGCGATGATTTCTCTGGCGCTCGCCAGTCAACCACAACTGCTTCTTGCAGATGAGCCTACGACCGCTCTGGACGCAACCGTACAGATTCAAATTCTGCTCTTGTTGCGTGAGCTGCAGCGCGAGCTTGGTCTGTCTGTTGTGTTTGTTACGCACGATATCGGTGCGGCCGTTGAGGTAGCAGACCGCATTGCTGTGATGTATGCCGGACGGATTGTCGAGCAAGGCACAACCCGAACCCTCATGCGCTCACCTCGCCATCCCTACACCCGTGCTTTGCTGAAAAGCTTGGCCCATGGTTCGGTGAAGAAGGGAACCCGCCTCGAGACTATTCCCGGCTCTCCACCCGACTTGAGCAACCTGCCACCGGGCTGCGTCTTTGCAGACCGCTGCAGCTTGGCGACGGACGATTGTCGCAAAGCACTACCTGAAACGATCTGGCTCACTGAAGATCACAGCGCCAGATGTTTCAGGGTAGACCAGACTGTAGCGCCTGTCTGACTTACTGGAGAGTTCGTTCGAAAACGAACTTTCCATCTTGCCAGTCTACAGGCACGACATCGCGTGGTCCAAACTTGCCTTGAAGAATCAGTTTCGCAATCGGATTCTCGAGTTGCTGCTGGATCGCACGCTTGAGTGGTCTTGCACCAAAAACCGGATCGAACCCAGTGCGTGCCAATTCAGCCTGTGCCGCAGCCGAGACTTCTAAAATCATCTCCTGCTGCAACATGCGCTTAGCCAAGCGTTGGATCTGAACACCCGCGATCTTCTCGATATGTGCGCTATCCAAGGCGTGAAACACGACCACCTCATCGATACGATTCAAAAACTCTGGTCGGAAGTGATTTTTTAAATCATCCCAGACCACAGCTTTGATCGCCTCGTAAGGCTTGCCCACCATCGCTTGAATATGCTGCGAACCGAGGTTCGACGTCATCACGATGACCGTATTGCGAAAATCCACCGTGCGCCCTTGCCCGTCGGTCAGACGACCATCGTCGAGAACTTGCAACAACACGTTGAAGACATCAGGGTGAGCTTTTTCAACTTCATCAAGCAAGACAACACTATAGGGCTTGCGACGCACAGCCTCGGTAAGATAGCCGCCCTCTTCGTAACCAACATATCCTGGAGGTGCACCGATCAAACGCGCAACCGAGTGCTTTTCCATGAACTCGCTCATATCGATGCGAATCAAGTGCTCATCCGAATCGAATAAGAAGTCTGCAAGGGCACGAGTAAGTTCTGTCTTACCCACACCGGTTGGGCCAAGAAACAGGAACGAACCGTAAGGACGTGACGCGTCGGACAGTCCGGCGCGCGAACGTCGGATTGCGTCTGCAACCAGCCCAACAGCCTCATCTTGCCCAATGACGCGCTGGTGCAAGCGATCCTCCATTTGCAAAAGCTTGTCACGCTCGCCTTGCATCATTTTTGACACAGGAATCCCTGTTGCACGCGAAACAACTTCTGCAATCTCTTCCGCACCAACTTGGGTGCGCAACAGACGTGGCTTGTCTGCAGCACCTGCTGTCGCACCTGCGCCCTCGGCCGCTTTCAGACGCGTCTCTAACTCTGGCAATTTGCCATATTGAATTTCAGCAAGCTTATCGAACTGACCCTTGCGTTGCAGTTCAGCCATTTCGGCGCGTGCGCGTTCGATCTCTTCTTTGATCGATTGCGTCCCTTGAACAGCAGCCTTCTCGCTCTTCCAGATCACTTCAAAATCGTTGTACTCACGTTGCAACTTCTCGAGTTCTTCCTCGATAATTTGCAGGCGACGCATCGAGCCTTCGTCGGTCTCTTTTTTAACGGCTTCACGTTCAATCTTCAATTGAATGATGCGCCGATCAAGTCGATCCATGACTTCAGGCTTGGAGTCGATTTCCATCCGGATACGCGCAGCCGCTTCGTCAATTAAGTCGATGGCCTTATCTGGCAAAAAGCGGTCGGTGATGTAGCGATGCGATAACTCTGCAGCCGCCACAATCGCAGGGTCTGTAATCTCAACCCCGTGATGCAACTCATAACGCTCCTGCAAACCACGCAAGATGGCAATCGTCGACTCCACATTGGGCTCGTCCACAATGACTTTCTGGAAGCGACGCTCAAGCGCTGCATCTTTCTCAATGTACTTGCGGTACTCATCAAGCGTGGTCGCGCCAATGCAATGCAATTCGCCGCGCGCCAACGCCGGCTTGAGCATATTGCCTGCATCCATCGCACCCTCAGCTTTACCAGCCCCCACCATTGTGTGGATTTCATCGATAAAAATGATGCTGCTGCCGTCATCCTGCGACAGCTCTTTGAGAACAGCCTTTAAGCGCTCCTCGAATTCACCCCGGAACTTCGCGCCCGCGAGCAGGCTTGCCAAATCAAGGGAAAGCACACGCTTACCCCGAAGGCTCTCAGGTACCTCGTCATTGACGATACGCTGCGCTAATCCCTCGACGATGGCGGTCTTACCGACACCGGGCTCACCAATCAATACGGGATTGTTTTTGGTGCGACGCTGAAGGATCTGAATCGCGCGTCGAATCTCGTCATCGCGACCAATCACTGGATCAAGCTTTCCCTGTCGGGCACGCTCAGTCAAATCCATCGTGTACTTCGCCAACGCTTCACGATTTGATTCACCCTCTTGGTCTTTGACAGCCTCGCCGCCACGCACCGCGTCAATGGCGGCTTCAAGAGCCTTACGCTGCAAACCGGCCTCTTTGAGTGCACGTCCAACCTCGCCCTTGTCATCTGCTAAGGCCAGAAGGAACAGTTCGCTAGGGATGTAGGTATCACCGCGCTTCGAAGCCTCTTTATCTACACGCGTGAATACGGCCTGCAAGTCGCGGCTGACTTGAATGTTGTCATCGCCGCCCTTAACTTGAGGTAAGGCTTTAAGCGTTGCTGCCAGGCTTGCCTGCAGCTTATTAATTGCAACGCCGGCACGGGCGAGCAGACTTGCCGCCCCGCTCTCGCTATCTGCCAGCAAGGCGGACAGCACGTGGGCCGGTTCGATATAAGGATGTTCCTGACGCGCGGCCAAACTTTGCGCATCGGCGAGGGCCTGCTGAAACTTAGTAGTCAGTTTGTCAAAACGCATGGTGGTGCTCCTAACGAGGTGTGGCTTGTGGCCAAGATTTGATGTTTACAAGATGCGGGCAATGTGCCACTTTTCAATGGTCTTTTACTTAAATGACAAGCAACTCACAAAAGCTTAGTCTTTGAGCGATAGAATCTACTTGATCCAGATCAATAGGAATACAATGAAGCTCAACTTAGTGGAATAACCTTTGCCACAAGACGCTTAAAAGATATGCTTAAACACATTCCGGTCTCGGCTGAAGCGACGCACTGCTCTACCTGCATGATGGGCAGCGTGTGTTTACCTGTTGGAATGCCCGCCACCGAGGTTGCCAAGCTCGACGACCTAGTCAAAGACCGCATCCGGCTAGAAAAAGGTCAAGCGCTTTACCAACACGGCGAGAAGCTGGATGCTCTATTTGGTTTGCGTACGGGTTCGATCAAGTCCCAGCTCGATGAAGCCAACGGAACACACCAAATAACCGGTTTTTTCTTGCCAGGCGAGATCGTCGGACTCGATGGCATGATTGAGGGCGTTCACAGCTCAACCGCCATCGCCATGGAAGACTCTGAAGTATGCGTAGTGAAACTTCAGGATATCGACGAAATCTCTCGTTACGTGCCTTCTTTGCAGCATCAGGTGCGACGCCTAATGAGCCGAGAAATCGCCCGCTCGCACCAAGTGCTGTTGGCCTTGGGATCGATGCGCTCTGAGCAGCGGCTAGCGGCTTTTTTGCTGAACCTCTCTCAACGCCTCACCGCGCTAGGCTATTCGTCTAGTGAGTTCGTGATGCGCATGAGTCGTGAAGAGCTCGGCAACTATCTCGGGCTGACACTCGAGACAGTGAGCCGTCTGTTTTCAAGATTCGCCCGAGAAGGCGTGATCATCGTGAATCAACGTGACATCAAGATTACCGACATGGCTGCGCTTAACGAGCTAGTCGGTAAGCCCTGCTAGGCACGCACGTCCTCCAGAAACAGCTCGGTCCGACAGAAGTCCAGCGTCGTTTGCTCGGAATTCAAGATTGCTTTGCCAAGTTGCTGAGACCAATAGGCTGCCCCACCTCCGGCGCGTGACCACTCATTCAGACGACGCGTATAGAGTTGTAAGTCGTACTCATGCGTGACGCCAATTGCCCCATGCACGGCATGCGACACAGCAACAATCTTGCCCACCGACTGACTGGTATGTGCTTTCGCGAGCGCGGCAAGCATAGGAATTGGCGCCCAAGACTGGCTGCGACACGCCATTTCGGCTGCCATGCGCGCACCGAACACGAGCTCGGCCATCTCACTAATCTGTTGTTGTAAGGCCTGGAAGCGTCCAATCGGTTTGCCAAATTGCTCACGCTGATTCGCATGGCCCAGCGACATCTCAAAGACGCGGTCTGTTCCGCCTGCAATCAGTACAGCAAGCGTTAAGGCGAGCGCATGTTCAAACTGCGGCGTGTTCCAGCGCCCCAAGTGCGCCGCCTTCAACACTTCAGTGGACCAAGTCAAGTCTGCATCGAGCGAGCCATAGCCACCAGAACGAACGACTTCAGCTTTAGCAGTGGGACAAAGCCAGACGTTATCGTCGTGCTGCACCAGGACCCAATCCGCTGTGAAGCCAAAACTGACTGCACGTGCAGTCAGTCCACCAGCTGAAAGCTGAACCTGATAGGGGGCAAAAGTAATCGTGCCCTCAGGTATGGG
>JBEDEU010000081.1:0-8020 GCA_041175585.1 Pseudomonadota bacterium
TCGCAGATACAGCCACACTGTTGTGGCTCGCCACGATCGGTATCTTGCAGCGTTTGCATGAAACCTCCGTCGTTCCCGCCAATGTCGCGTTCCAGGCGTTCGCGTTCTACTCTCTGGCACGTATGCTCGACAAGCCCAAGATGGGTGCGTCGTGTCTAGCCATCGCCCTAACGGGTTGTTTTTTAACGCGTGCCTGGCCCGGCGTCGTGCCCGTTATTCTTGCGGCGTTGCTCGCTCTGCACCCACGCAGCGGCTTGTGGCCGCTACGGAAATGGATAATTGGCGCCATTGCAGTGGCCATCATTCTTGTCCTGTTCTGGTGGATACCCACGCAACGCTTACACCCTGAGTGGTTTAAAGCGTGGACACACTGGAATGCATCGCATTTTGGTATCCCGGACTACGAAACTGCGTTGCGCCCTCTACGCGACCTCCCCTGGTTTCTCTGGCCGATTTGGCCGCTCGCCTGCCTGGCGATCTGGCAATGGCGCCGCTGGATCACTGCGCCGCACATCTGGATTCCGCTGGCCGTTGTGCTGGGCGTTCTGCTCACGATTCCAGTGCTGACCAACTCAGGCGAACCGGAGTACGTGCTCTTTGCCACACCACTTGCTGTTTTAGCTGCGTTTGCGCTACCAACCATGCGTCGAGGTGTCATTAATACGCTCGATTGGTTCGCACTCATGTGCTTCTCAGTAACGATCCTGTGTGTCTGGATTGGCTGGGCCGCATTGCACTACAAGATACCTAAACAAATTTCACTCAACATTGCTCGCCTCACCACTGGTTATGAGCCTCACATTGCGTGGTGGTCAGTCATTGCGGCTGGCCTCGCGACGCTTTGCTGGGTCGCCATTGTCGTCTGGCGTTTAAAGTGGAACCCAAGCGTGTTGTGGCGCGGCTCCATGCTTTGCGCGAGCGGTGTCACCATCACTTGGGTTTTACTTGTCTTGCTTTGGCTGCCCGCTGTCGACTACGTCCGCAGCTATCGGCCCATGTCAGCAGAAATCAAACAAGTATTGACGACTCTTTCGAATACGCCCGGTGAGATCGCATGTGTGCGAGCGCAAGGCTTAGGGCTTGGACCGCAAGCGTCACTTTACGTGTTCGATAATATACAAATGACCTACGACACGAAATGTCCGTTCGTCCTGCAACAAACAACTCGTAAAAAGCTAGCCGATGGATTGGCTGGCTATAGCGACAATGCATCGGTAATTTGGCTAGGTTCGCGAGGTGCTGACCGCTTCGATCGCTATCGACTCTTGCGCGTTCCCGTCAAATGAGCGTGGTCGACACGTCGCCCCGTTCGATGGGCGAAACCCTCAGAGCAATCTTCAAGCAGTCATGGCCGGTATTAATCAGCCAATGGGCCAGCATGGCCTTTGGTGTACTAGATACGGCAATGACGGGGCATGCAGGATCTTTGGACCTCGCCATCATGGCACTGTCCATTTCTATTTACATCACGGTCTTTGTAGGCCTCATGGGTGTTATGCACGCCCTGATTCCAATTCAAGCACAACACGTTGGGGCGGGCGAACTCGATAAAGTCGGGCACATATGGGGCCAGGGCGTATGGGTCTCACTCGTGCTGTCGGTCGTGGGTGGTGCTGTCATGATGTTTCCGGATGTCTGGCTGTCGTACTCTGGGGATGTAGACCCTGCTGTGCGGGCCGGTATGAAAAGCTATCTTCAGGCCCTTACCTTCGCCCTCCCTGCAGCTCTGATGTTTCGCACGGTGTACGCATTGGCCAACGCCGTCTCTCGCCCCAAACTGATCATGGCGATCAATCTGAGCGGCATCGTCATGAAAATCTTCTTTAACTGGCTGCTGATCTTCGGCAACTGGGGCATGCCAGCTTTAGGCGCGACTGGCGCAGGCATTTCCTCTGCCATCGTGATGTGGGTCAACCTCGGCGTTGGTCTTTGGTTTATTCACCACACACCGTTTTACAAACAATTTGGACTCAAGCTCGGCGCCCCAGACATGAAAGCGCTTTGGAGCATTTTGCGCCTAGGTATTCCGATGGGTGGCTCATACCTGGTTGAGGTCTGCGCTTTTACCTTCATGTCCTTGCTGGTGGCTCAGGAAGGTACCGCTGTTATTGGTGGGCATCAGATCACAGCCAACTTAGCGGCACTTGCCTACATGATGCCGATGTCGATCGGGGTTGCGACTGCTGCGCTCACGGCCCAGTCAATTGGTGCGGGGCAACTGCAGCAGGCACATCGAACAAGCATGATGGGCTTGGTGGTCGGCCTCTTTGGGGCATTAATCACAGCTGGGTTTCTATATTTGGGCCGAGACTTTATCGTGGCGACCTATACGAGCGATCTTGCTGTCGCGGCAGTTGCTCTATCCCTGCTTGCTCTCCTGCCGTTTTTTCATGTTGTTGACGCAATGCAATGCATTAATAGCTACCTATTACGCGCGCACAAAATCGCCGTCGTTCCCTTGCTTTTACAAATTGTTGCCTTGATGGCGATTGGCTTACTCGGCGGCTGGTGGCTAGGATTTGGTCCGGGCAAAGGGATAATTGAACCTCTGCGCAATCAGCTCTTGGCGGGCTCGCCAGTCGGGGCCGGCAGTATGTGGCTCATGGCAACCGTCGGTTTGAGCACCTCGGCAATCTTGTTACACAGCTGGTATCGCTACATCATCCGGAAAAAGTACGCTGCAATTAAAGCTTAATGAATACCTCGCGGTAATATTTGAGCTCATCAATCGACTCATAAATATCAGCCAGCGCTTCATGCTTACTGCGTTTTTCAAAGCCTTTTAACAATTCCGGTTTCCAACGCCGCGCGAGCTCTTTCAGCGTGCTGACATCGACCGTTCGGTAATGAAAAAACTGCTCAAGTTTCGGCATGTACTTGAACATAAAACGACGATCCTGGCTGACTGTATTGCCACAAAGCGGCGACTTACCTGCCGGAACGTACTGAGACAAAAAGGCAATCAGCTCATCTTGCGCCTGCTCTTCTGTCATGCTTGAGGCCTTGACCTTGTCTGTCAGACCACTTTTGCTGTGAGTCGATCGGTTCCAGCTGTCCATTGCGTCCAGCAAACTATCAGGCTGGTGAATCACCAACACAGGCCCCTCTGCCACAATGGTGAGGTCTGGTTCTGTGACGACGACTGCCACCTCAATGATGCGCTCGCGTTCGGGATCGAGCCCCGTCATTTCCATATCGAGCCACACTAAACGGAATTCGTTGGGCACGGTCTTAACGGCAGACGAATTTGCATTTTTTGAGGAACTCTTAGTCATATAATCATCCAATTAAAGTACGATTTTCTCACATGCCGTCGCACGGCAGTTAGGTCATATGCTTACTATTCTTTTTGTTGTGCTTTTACTTGCCATGCTGGGCGTTCGAATTTGGCTGTCAACGCGACAGATCCGACACGTCTTGGCTCACCGCGATATCGTACCGAAGGAGTTTTCCGAAAAAATCGGGCTCCCAAGCCATCAGCGCGCGGCGGACTACACCGTCGCTAAAGTTCGGCTAAAAATGTTCGAAATGCTTTTTGATGCTGCGGTGCTGATAGGCTTGACGCTGATGGGCGGACTCCAGTACATGGACACACTCACTAGCAGCTTCACCTCTCACGTTTTACTGCGCCAAGTTCTTTTGGTGATGAGCGTATTCATGCTCTTGGGTGTGCTGGGCATACCCTTTGCGCTGTACAGACAATTCAAGCTTGAGGCCCACTTTGGCTTTAATCGCATGACGCTAAAAATGTTCGTTAGCGACACGATCAAAGAGGCAATATTGGGTGCCCTCTTGGGTGTGCCGCTCATCGCAGCAGTACTTTGGCTCATGGCAGAGGCGGGTACCCTGTGGTGGCTCTGGGCCTGGGCACTTTGGACCGGGTTTTCACTCTTGGTCGCATTTATTTTCCCAACGTGGATCGCACCTCTTTTCAATAAATTTACGCCGCTCGACGATGCTGCACTCGCGCAAAGCATTCAAGAGCTCGCTAACCGTTGTGGGTTCACGCTCAGTGGTCTGTTTGTGATGGACGGCTCAAAGCGCTCAGCACATGGCAACGCGTACTTTACGGGTTTTGGTCGCGCACGCAGAATTGTTTTCTTTGACACCTTGCTTGCACGCTTAACCCCAAACGAAATCATCGCAGTCTTAGCGCATGAACTCGGTCACTTTAAGCATCGGCATATTCTGAAGCGCATGATCACGATGTTTGTCGGATCGCTTATTTTCTTTGCCTTATTAGGTTGGCTCGCCACGCAGAGTTGGTTTTATACAGACCTAGGTGTGATTCCTCAAATGGGCACACGCAATGACGCCATGGCCTTACTATTATTTTTCCTTGTCGTGCCCATCTTCACCTTTGGGTTAACACCCATCAGAAGTTGGTTATCAAGGCGCGATGAGTTTGAGGCAGACCGTTTTGCCCGAGACCAGAGCTCTGCAGACGAACTGATTAACGCACTTGTAAAACTGATGGACGACAACGCGTCAACGCTCACGCCAGATCCAGTGCACTCAGCGTTCTACGATAGCCATCCGCCCGCCGCCATTCGGATTCGGCACCTGTCCGCTGCATGAGCCAACACACGCAAGGTCGAGTTATTGCCGCCCACGGGCGGCACTACACGGTAGAACTATCAGATCAAACACTACTTAAATGTTATCCACGTGGCAAAAAAAATGAAGCCGCTGTGGGTGACTATGTAGAAATCACACGTCAAGGGCAGGACGAGGGTGCGCTGGAGTCTATCCAGCCCCGCAAAAACCTTTTGTTTCGCTCAGACGAATCCCGAAGCAAGCAGTTTGCTGCAAACGTTGATCAACTGCTCATCGTGATCGCAGTAGAGCCTTCTTTTTCGGATGACTTGCTTGGTCGGGCTCTTGCAGGCGCTTGGTCGGCCGACATCACTCCGATCATTTTGCTCAATAAAGTGGATCTGACCGAAGGGTTGCCTGCGGCACAGCTAAAGCTCGCCCCCTTTCGCAAACTGGGTGTGCAAGTTATAGAGTTATGCGCCCGGGACACTGACAGCGTAAACGCCGTCGTGCTTCCCTTGTTGAAAGGCAAAACCTCGCTTTTGCTTGGTCAAAGCGCGATGGGGAAATCAACCTTGCTCAACACCCTGGTCCCACTTGCGTTAGCAGCTACCCAAACACACTCAGTTGCACTCGGAGCGGGCAAACACACGACAACAAGTACAAGGCTCTACCACTTACCCGATCAAGGCGGTGACCTGATTGATTCACCGGGCTTTCAAGGATTTGGTCTGCTACATCTCAGTCGAGAAGAGATCGAGCGTGGCTTTCCCGAATTTACGGAACACATCTCACAATGTAGGTTTTACAACTGTACGCATCAGCATGAACCGGGGTGTGGTGTGCTCGCCGCGCTCTCTCGGCAAGAAATCGATGCGGCGCGCCACGCGCTATATGTGCGCTTACTGGAAGCTAAAACAGCGCACGAAAGTTATTAGCGCTGCAGATTAAGACTGCGCTGCAGCAGCTTCAGATAGGATCTGACACATCCCTAATAACATCGCCGCCGTGGCGCCCCAGATAAAAAACTGGTTCCAGGGTACCGAGTAGTATTGGCGTAATGCACCGTCGGCGAGTTTGACCTGATGAAACCGATAGTTTGCTGTGTCAGTCAGGAAGCGCAACGGCACCTCAAAGACTTCTGCGACCTCAAACGCATCAGGGCTCAAGGTGAAGTCAGGCTGCACTAAGGCAGTGACTGGGCTCACAGAAAAGCCGGTTCCGGTGATGTAACGCGGTAGGCCTCCCAAGCAGTCGACAAAGCTTCTCGACAAGCCCGTCTCTTCCTCTGTTTCGCGTAACGCGGTCGCACGCACATCAATATCGCTGGCTTCGACCCGCCCACCCGGGAAACTTATTTGTCCAGCGTGATCATTTAAATGCGCAGTACGCTGCGTGAGCAAGACCGTCAGCCCTTCTGGACGCATCACGATGGGGACGAGCACAGCCGCCTCAACGGGCGTGCCTTCGCGACCCGGCGCTCTGCGCAGTGACTCGTCGGGAATATTCAAAGGACGTTGAATAGAACCCGTCAATATCTGTCTGATCCAACTCGGAGTGAGGAATTTTTCAGGGACTGGGCCGAACGGCAACACGGACGGGACCCAAGGTTGCGTCATTGGGTCGAACGACGGGCGTACAGGCGCGCGTCTTGGACGTACTGCGTCAGGTTTATCAGCGGCCATAAGCGCCTAGAGAGCGTAAGGGTAAGACTGCAAAATTAAAAAGCACCCGAAGGTGCTTTTTAATTTGTGTCGCAGTGTTAGGCTGCAACAGTTTTACGAACAAGCTTCTCTTTAATACGAGCCGACTTGCCGGAACGATCACGCAGGTAGTAGAGCTTAGCGCGACGCACATCGCCGCGACGCTTAACTTCAATGCTTGCGATCTGTGGTGAGTACAGTTGGAAAGTACGCTCGACTGCTTCGCCTGAAGAAATTTTGCGAACAGTGAAAGCCGAATTCAAACCACGATTACGACGTGCAATGACGACGCCTTCGAAAGCCTGTGCACGCTTACGTGTACCTTCAACAACGTTAACGCTCACGATGACAGTGTCACCAGGTGCGAATTCTGGATGGGGTTTGCCGCCGGTTAGGCGAGCAATTTCTTCTTGCTCAAGAATAGCGATTAGGTTCATTTGAACTCCATATCATCATGCTCTCGGTTGATCTTGTTTTGATCGATATTGTGTGTGACCTGACCCATTCAGGCACAGCGACCGGGCAGAGGATGCATTAACAAAGCCATTGATTCTACAACATATTTTAGATTTCTGCCCACCCCTGCACATCATGAGCAGGCAGGGCTGATCCACGCTAATCTATGGGCCAACCCATCATTCAGACATAAATAGACCGCATGAGCTCCTCGGCCCTATTGTTAGTGATCGCTGCGGCCATTGCCCACGCCTCCTGGAACCTCCTGGCCAAGCGAGCGGCACACGTCGGGTCTCCATTCGTCTTCGCCTATGGACTGTGCTGCACAATCGTCTATGCCCCTTGGGTGATCTGGATCCTGATATTCGAACAAAACGAGTGGAGCTGGCTCATCGTTGGCTGTATTGTGCTGTCAGGGGTCCTGCATTTAGCCTATAGCCTTTGTCTGCAACGAGGCTACCAACTCGCAGATTTGTCAGTCGTCTATCCGATCGCCCGGGGCACTGGACCCTTCTTATCGACGATTGGCGCCCTGCTTTTCATGCATGAGCCGGCGAGCATTGCGGGGGTGGGAGGCATGCTCTGCGTTGTCTTCGGCGTCATGCTGATCGCGACTCAAGGACAAATAAGCAGACTGCTGCAGCCCGCAGCGATGGTCGGGGTACGTTGGGGTTTCCTAGTGGGGCTGTTTATCGCAGCCTATACCCTCGTAGATGCCTACGGCGTCAAAACCTTGGCGATCGCGCCAGTTTTATTTGACTGGGCGACCAGTGCGTCACGGACCCTGATCATGCTGCCGCATACTGCCCGGCACCCCAAGAAAGCCTGGGAAGCCATGCGGGGACACTGGCACCTCGCTTGGGCGATCGGAGTGCTATCCCCGCTGGGCTACATATTGGTTTTGTACGCTCTGCGCGATGGTGCACCAGTCAGTTTGGTGGCACCAGCCAGAGAAATGTCTATGCTGCTCGTGACCTTGGCAGGTCTGTATCTACTGCGCGAACCAGTTGGCTGGGGACGCCTACTTGGTTGCTGTAGTATTGCTGCAGGAGTCGTACTACTGGCATCAAGTTGATTAGAAACTCTGCGGTCCGAAAACCTTGCGGTTTAGAATCCTGCAGCGCTTCCAACCCACATGAAACCAGGGATCATTGCGCCCCAAAAAGCGAGTAACAAAACATCAGCGATCTTGCTTTTGAAACTTGGGGAGTGGCTGTGTGCAGCGACAAAGCTTGGGGAGTAGTTATGGCGAACTTCGCGAGTCATGGTGGGGCTCCTGAATGAAGTAATCAAGTACATATGCTGTACGCTTAAACAGCACTGTA
>JBEDEU010000082.1:0-8012 GCA_041175585.1 Pseudomonadota bacterium
GGTTATCGCGATGCTGCCCGCACATCGTCCCGGCGTCTTGGATGTCAGCGTACAAGGCCAGCAAGGGACCACACTCTACGCGCGAGTTGGCGACTGGGCGATTTTATTACTGTCACTCGCCGTCCTTGTCACTGCGGCATTCATGAAGTCTCGCCACCACGCACCCCAACGCACATGAACGCAGTACATATCGAGATTCTTGACCAGATAAGCGACATTAGCGCCAACATTTGGGATTCCTTGGTGCAAGAAACGGGCGGCTCTGTTTTAAGTAGCCACGCGTTTTTGAAGGCCTTCGAAGAGTCAGCTAGCGTGACGATGAAAACGGGCTGGCAATCGAAGCACCTCATCTTGCGCGATGACGCCGGCGAATTGGTCGCTGCCATGCCCCTTTACGCCAAAAGTCACTCGTACGGCGAGTTTGTTTTCGATTGGGCTTGGGCAGACGCATACGAACGTAACGGCCTGCGGTACTACCCAAAATGGCTCTGTGCAATTCCGTTCACGCCTGTGCCGGGTGCACGATTACTCTGCGCACCCAAACACCGCAAACTCGCCGCCCGCGCGTTGGTGCAGTGGGCGCAAGAAAGCAAACTATCGTCCTTACATATCCTCTACACATCGCCAGAAGAGCAAGAGGCGCTTTGTGCTGCAGGGTGCATGCCCAGGACCCATACCCAGTTTCACTGGTTCAATAAAGGCTGGGACAGCTTTGACGACTTCCTCACAAGCCTGACACAGAGCAAGCGCAAAAAGATTCGTGCTGAGCGTCGTAAGGTGAAAGAAGCAGGGATCACGACACGCGTATTGACCGGTGCAGAGATCCAACCCTCCGATTGGGATTTCTTTTACCGCTGCTACGCAAGTACGTATGCACTCCGTGGTAACCCGCCTTATCTCACCCCCGCTTTTTTTACACACATTGGGCAAACGCTCTCTGAACATTGCTTGTTGGCCTTTGCGTACCGCAACGATCAGCCCATTGCTGCGTCACTGCTGTGGTTAGATACGGTCAGCAGGCAACGCAAACTATACGGACGCTATTGGGGCGCACTCGAACACGTTGACTGCCTGCACTTTGAGCTTGCCTATTACACCCCTCTAGAATGGGCGATCTCGCACGATATTGCGATCATCGAAGGCGGCGCCCAAGGCGAGCACAAACTCGCTCGCGGGTTCGAACCAGTGCAGACCTTATCGGCCCACTGGCTTGCCCACCCAGGATTCGCTGATGCGGTCGAGAAGTTTCTAGAACAAGAGCGCGCAGGCGTCAGCCAGTACATGGGTACCCTAAAATCGCCTTTCAGAGCCGAAATCGGCGACTGATCAAGGCTTTACGTGCGGGTCACGACTTGCGCTAGAGCCAAAATTTGTGCATAATCCCGTTTCTTCGCTATCGACACACTGCGGGCTGTATGCCGAGTGCCAAAATCGAAGTCAGTTCCTCCAAAGCGCTATCAGTTCGGTTCTTTAGTGGTCTGTGCTGAAATTTTTGGGGGTATAGCTCAGCTGGGAGAGCGCTTGCATGGCATGCAAGAGGTCAGCGGTTCGATCCCGCTTACCTCCACCAGTTAAAGCGAAGAATGCATTAGTCCTGTCCCCTTCGTCTAGAGGCCTAGGACATCACCCTTTCACGGTGAGTACAGGGGTTCGAATCCCCTAGGGGACGCCAGTTTTCTGGTTTGAGTAGTAACCGCTGCGGAGCGGTAGTTCAGTTGGTTAGAATACCGGCCTGTCACGCCGGGGGTCGCGGGTTCGAGTCCCGTCCGCTCCGCCAAGATTCGAAAAAAACCTCAGCCCATGCGCTGGGGTTTTTTATTTTCAGCGATGCACTCAAGCACTGAGGAACGAACCACCTAGTGGTAACCTAACACCCACAAACGATGGGCACACAATAGTGCGCCACAATCTTTCTTTATAAGGTGGATGACATGCTACTGAAAAAACTACTAATGACGGCTCTGACCGGTTTCGTGTGCCTGGTGGCAGGCGGTGTGCACGCCCAGGGTGACTTCCCCAACAAGCCCGTCAAAATCATCGTTCCATTCCCTCCTGGCCAAGCAACTGATATCGTTGCGCGCTTATTGGCAGACGGTCTGACAAAAGTTTGGGGCCAACAAGTCATCGTTGACAACCGCGCCAGCACAATCGCCGGTATGCTCGCTGGCAAGACCGCGCCAAATGATGGATACACATTAACGTTTGGCACGAGTGGCTCAATCGGGGTCAACCCAAGCTTGTATTCAAAGCTGCCCTACGATCCCCAAAAAGACTTTGTGATGGTTAATGGTGTGTTTATCGTCCCTTTAATGATCATCGCGCACCCTTCCTCGCCCTTCAACACGCTCGGCGAATTGATTGCTGGCGCAAAGAAAGATCCTAATGCACTGAACGTCGGTTATGCCGGTGTAGGCACCTCGCAGCACTTAACAGGTGAGCTATTCAAGAGTACAGCCGGCATTGAGTTCACCGGCGTGACTTACAAAGGTAGTGGTCCTGCAATGACGGATCTGCTCGGCGGGCAAATCACACTTTCCGTTGATAGCCTAGCCTCTGCCTTGCCACAAATCAAAGCTGGAAAAATCAAAGCGCTTGCAATGACCAGCGCAAAACGCGTACCGCAACTGCCTGATGTACCGACCGTCGCCGAGCTTGGTTTTCCCGGCTTTGAAGGCAGTGGCTGGGGTGGTTTGATTGCGCCAGCAGGCACACCACCTGCGATCGTCGCAAAAATTAGCGCTGACGTACGCAAGCTCGTCAATGATCCCGACTTCCAGAAGCGCATCATTGATCGCGGTGCGATTCCTGACCCGCGTGACGCACAAGAGTGGACAAAATTCGTCAATGCTGAAATTGTGAAGTGGGCTGCTGTGATCAAGCGCGCCAACATTAAGGTCGACTAAATAAATGAGAACTCAGCGCAACAACCGTCTACGACCTCATTGGATGACGGCTTGTGCGGTCGCTGCGCTGACACTCACTCCGCTTTCTTATGGTTACGCTCCGCTCAATACGGACGATGCGGGCACTGTCGGACACAAGACGAACCAAGTAGAGCTCTATGGCAGCTTTGCCAAAGAGTACGGTGCAACGAGTGATCAAGTAGATCCAACGAGCGCAACCGTGGATTATGAAGGTGGCGGTGCGGTGCGTGCAGTACCTTTCACCTACACACGAGGCATTACCGATGAGCTTGATGCGTTCGTCGGTGCAACCCATTACGGCACGCCGAAAGGTCGTTTCTCTTCAGTCACCAATTATTCTTTCGGCGTGAAGTGGCGATTCTACGGGGACGGAGAAACAGGCCTGAACTTTGCACTGAAGCCACAGGTCATTCTTCCCGCGACAAACGTACAGCAGAACTACGGCGTAGGAAATGCTGCACTCAACTATGGCGTGATTGCAATTGTCTCGTACTTTTGGGAAGACGCTGAGTTACATGCCAACGTAGCCTATCTGCGTGCGCCTTACAACACGAGTCAATCGGTTGGTTTCAGCAATGATCCTAACCGGACCAATCTCTATGCGGTCTCAGTAGCACCCGTATGGCGTGTCACACCTCAATTCAAGCTCGCATTGGATGCGGGCATCAACACAAACCCCGTCGTACCAGATCAGTCGTTGATCAATTACGGCATGGTGGCGGCCATCTATTCACCCGCCAAAACACTCGACTTCGGACTTTCATTTCAGCGCTACGCAGCTAATTTCGGAACCGTGTTCTCTGGCTCTGGGGCTTACACGAATCGGATTCAAGCAGGCGTGACATGGCGCTTTGACTAATAAAAAAGCCAAACCGAGCTAAGCTCGGTGTGGCTTTTTTTACAGCCTGTCTATACAGCCTGTCTATTTAGATTGCTTTGAGCATAGAGGCAGCGTCGCTGACCTCATACTTGCCAGCAGCTTCGACATTCAAAACTTTCACGACGCCGTCAACGATATAGGCAGCGTAACGTTGTGAACGTACACCCATGCCGCGTGCAGTGAGATCAAGCTCGAGACCGAGCGCTTTTGTCCACTGCGCAGAGCCGTCGCCCATCATGCGGACCTTACCGCCGACTTTTTGATCACGGCCCCAGGCGCCCATGACGAACGCGTCGTTCACAGCAACGCACCACACTTCATCAACGCCTTTGGCTTTGATGGCGGCGTTATGCTCGACATAGCTGGGCACATGCTTAGCTGAACAGGTTGGTGTGAACGCACCGGGCAGTGCAAACATCAAAATCTTTTTGCCTTTGACCAGATCCGCAACCTGAAAGTTGTTCGGTCCCAGCGTGCAGCCAGCCGTTTCGGTTTCAATAAATTCTGTGAGTGTTGCGTCGGGCACTCGATCGCCAACTTTGATTGTCATGAGCTCTCTCCTCGGGCGTCACGGGCAGCGAAGGCTGCCACACTTGAACCCAGCGTGATCGCTATCATAAGCTAGTCAGACGAGAAATAAATGACCGACCCCTTGCCCATTCCCACATAGGCAGAGGGGTCTTATTTTGCGATGGAAAACTACTTCGCAGGTTTAGGTTCGTCTTTAACCCGGTAAACCAATACCGGCATATGAGTCAGCGCCAAAACCTTTGTTGTCACACTACCCAGAAGCAAGCGGGACAATCCACTGCGGCCGTGACTACCAATAAAAATCATGTCGCAACCGTAGTCCTGGGCGGCTTGCACAATACCGTCTGCGATGTTGAAGTTAGATACAGCGTGTACAGAGGCTTTAACGTCTGCGGTGTCCGCGCGATCCAAGATCGACTTCAAGTATTTTTTTGCTTGCTCGGCATTCGCCTGCTCGTAATCGGTATCAGAAATCGCATACGCAGCAGACATCCCGTCAAAACCAATCGTAGCCGCAAAAGGCTGCGTGACATACAACGCCACAATCTCGGCTCCAGTCGCACGCGCATAGCTGATGCCGGCATTTGCCGACTGCGCAGATAAAGGTGAGCCGTCAGTAGGAATTAATATTTTTTTAAACATGGCTAAGCCCCTTTAAGTAGAAATCAACAGTTTCATACTAAACGGGCTCGCGCAAGAACTCCAGCAACATTTCGGCTGGAGTTGACACAGATCAACCGTTTCCGGTTGCAGCCCGATACAGCACTGAACAGCGGGTACCTGAACGGCAATATGCCAGCACGGGTGCAGGCATTGTTTGCAGTAGTTCAGCAAAACGCACCACGTCGTCTTGAGTCATGGCACCACTCACGACAGGTTGATACTCAACCCGTAACCCTGCCTCTCGCGCCGCCGCCGAGACCTGCTCAGCTGTTGGCTGATCCGGACCAGCTTCGTAGTCTGGACGATTGATGATGACGCTTTTAAAACCCGCTGCTGCGACGGCTGCCATATCGGATGGCTGCAGCTGAGGTGCCACGGCAAAATCAGGGGTAATGGAATTAATTGGCGTCGACACGAAACGGCTCCGAGTGAAATAGACTAGATCAAGTTGGCATTTTAAATGCGCGTTAAATACAACGCGAGTCTAATTATTACTAGTATACGCAGCGAAAGCCGATATAAACGACATAGACGTCGATTGGCTTGTACTGCATTCCCTCTACCCGCATTTGGGAGGGGCCGTACCACCAAGAGCCACCTCCCGTCAGGCGCGTATCGCCTTGAGCATCTGCAAGCCACTCCCAGGCGTTAGCTCCCATATCAAACAGTCCGTTGACACCCCTGCGCGTTTTGCCAACCGGGGCATGACGCTCCCAGCCATCACCAGCGCCTTGCGTATTCGCCCCTTCAGGCGAATCGCCCGTTGGGTAGGGATAGGTTTTGCCACGCACAAAAGGTGCAGGGGGGTTCACGCGTTGCTCGCTGTAGGCTGCGCGCATCCACTCCTGCTTACTAGGTAGTCGCCCACCCGCATCCTGACAGAAGGCCTGTGCCTCGTTCCATTTGATGTGTACGGCCGGCTCGTCGGGTGCACCGGGGCTGCCAAAGGGTGCACGCCAATTCCAACCGGCTCGCTTCTGCCAACCCATCACATATTCAAAGCCACCACCACTACGCTCAGCTTCGGTAACAATCCCTTTGCGCTTTGCGTATTCAGCAAAGCGCCCAATACTGACTTCGGTCTCGTCAATCAGGTAATCACCCATATCCACCCGGACATTAGATTGCTGTGCTGCGGCAATAGTGCACGCAAAGCAAGCAGACAGGGCACCTACACGAGACCAAAGATATAAGGATCGAAGTAATTTCATAGTCAGCATCAGATAAGTTGGTGACAGCTCGAATTTGAGCGATACTTTGCGCAGTACGTTGCAACAGCATTGCAAGCGTATCTTAAACCGCCTCGGAGACAAAAATGATTTTGGTTGGCCGCTATGCATCCCCTTTTGTACGACGCGTGGGCGTCGTTTTGCAAACCCTTGGAATCCCTTATGAGCATAAGGTTTTATCCACGGCCAAGGACGTCGAAGCGATCAAAAGCTACAACCCTATTGCAAAAGTACCCGTCCTCGTTCTGGAAGACGGTGAGCATCTGATCGAAAGCGCTGCGATCATCGAAGCGATTCTGGAAATGACACCCAACCAAAAGCTGTTAGCGCCAAGCGGTGCAGCACGCCGTCACACTCTGCAGCACTGCGCAATCATGACGAGTGGTTTGGATAAATCTATTCAGATTATTTACGAGCCGCTCAAGCGACCTGCAGAAAAAGTGCATGAACCCTTCCTGGAAGGCTTACGTGCGCAAGTGCGTGCCAGCCTTGAAATCTTAGAAGGACTTGCCGCCAAGGGAACGTTCCCAGGCGGTGCGCAAGCCAATCTAGCAGACATCACGGTTGCGGTTGGTTGGTTCTTCCTGAACAAAATGATGCCTAAGGTAGCTGCGCCAGACCAATTCCCTAACTTGGCTGCACTCTCAGCGCGCTGCGAAGCCCTGCCGGCCTTTAAAGCGTGCCAGCTAGAAGGCTAGTGACACAAAAGACCTTCCATGGCTGGTGGATGGTGGCAGGCTGCATGGCGGTTGCCATTGTGGCCTGGTCCTTTGCTTTGTACGGGCCAAGCGTCTACCTCCACACAATCAGCCAGACGCATCAGTGGTCTATCGGGCTCGTATCCTCCGCGCTGACGCTTTCCTTTTTAGTGAACGCTTCGGTTCTGAGCTTTGTTGGTGGTGCCATATCCAAGCATGGCCCCCGCATTGTCATGGCACTAGGTGCTGCAGTGATGGCGGCAGGCTTTGTCGCGATGAGTCAGATTTCAAAGATCTGGCATGTCTATGCTTCCTTTGCCCTCATGGGTCTAGGCTGGTCCTGTTTATCGACTACCGCCATCACCTCGTCCCTTGCCCCTTGGTTCGAACGACACCAAGGTCGTGCGGTGTCTACCGCAATGCTCGGCGCAAGTATTGGGGGCATGGTGGGCGTACCTACCCTTCTCGCCCTCATCGCATGGTTGGGCTTCAATACTGCAATACTCGTTGTGGCGCTGATAGTGCTGACAACGGTATGGTCCGTCAGCTTCTTCATCCTGCGCCACCGCCCACAAGATCTCGGCTTGTATCCAGATGGTGAAACACCGGCTGCTCAAGTGGGTAAGCCAGCCGTGCGGAGCTGGACACGCGCTGAAGCACTTCGAACACTCGCGCTACGCAGCATCGCCCTCACCTTTGGCTTAGCGCTCATGGTGCAGATTGGCTTCCTCACCCATCAAGTATCCCTATTGCTGCCTGCACTTGGTCAAGCGGCCACCGCGGTTTGTGTCACTGCAGCGGCAATGCTCGCCTTTGCCGGTCGAATACTCTTAGCTAAATTTTCTGATCGTCTGGACGTTCGTCAGATCGCCTTTGCAGTTCTACTCACCGCCGGTGCCAGCCTTGGCCTAGGATTTCTCTTTACGGATCAAGTATGGGCGCTCGTCTTGTGCGTGCTCGGCTACGGATTCACAGCAGGAAACATCACCACACTCCCTCCAGTGATCGTTCGACGCGAATTCGGAGCGGCCTCCTTTGGTGCCATCTTTGGCATCGCCGCAACGCTGATGCAGCTCATGTCCGCGAT
>JBEDEU010000083.1:0-7997 GCA_041175585.1 Pseudomonadota bacterium
CGCCACATAGGTATTAAAAAGCCCCGTGCTGACCAACATCAGCAAGGTGGCAACATACAGAGATGGAAAGGAGGCGAAAGTAGAAATCATTTAGCGCGACTGACTTTCGCCTCTTGGTGACTGCGAACCACTAACAACTATTGTTGTGGGATCGCTCCGATGCGCACTTTACCTGGCTGATCTAACAGCGCGGCTGCAATCGTGCGACGATGCTCTGCAGCCGTGCCTCCACGCAAACTCCAGGAAGCCACACGACGATACCAAAGGTTCAAGTCAAAGTCACGAATAAAGCCCATGCCACCATGGATCTGTTGTGCCGAGCGAACCACCATCATGCATTGCTCGTTGCCGAAAGATTTTGCCTGGGCAACGTTTACGCGGTAGGCAAGTTTTTGATCAATGCGCCACAAAGCTTCACGTGACAACATCGTTGTGCCATCGATGGCGTTCACCATGTTTGCACACAGATGCTGGATCGCCTGGAACGCACCAATAGGCTGTCCAAAGGCTTCCCGCTGCTTGGCATGTGCAACAGCCATGTCCAGGGTTCTGCGACCAGCGCCCGCCATCATTGAGGCATAAAGCACTGCCGACAAGTCCATGACTTCATGCGCGACCGCATTACCGCTAGCGCTTTGTCCGATCCGTGCAGTCAAAGGCACCCGAACGTTCTCGAATTTAAGGTTTGCTTCGCCATCTTTGGCCATGGAGACCAACCCTTCGCTCGACAAGCCTTGCGCGTTGGTTGGCACAAGCACTGCACCCAGATTGTGTGGCGCTTGCGCGTCACGATACAGCACCAGACAAAGCTGCGAGGCGCGGAAGCTTCCCACAAAGCTCTTCACACCATTCAATACGAGCTCATTACCTTCAACACGACCGTCCAGAACGATTGAATCGGTGGTCCAGCGACCATTCTTCTCGGCAACAGCGTGACTGAGAATTAGCTCACCTGCCAGCACACCTTGCAACAACTGTTGCTGCTCTGGGCTGCCATGGCGATCAATGACCATGGCGGGCACCATCGTAGAGTGCAACGGGATCGGCGCGATGTGATAACCGGCTAATTCAAATAGCAGACCGAGGTAGGTGAGAGGCAATGCCTCGCCACCGTTCTTTTCTGACAAACAAAGTTGCAGCCAGCCGTTTTCTGCAAACTTCGTCCAAAGCGCGGGTGAGTATTGCAACGCATCGGTCTCGATCTGGCGCACGAGCGCAGAAGAGCATTCACCCGCCAAAAACTCAGACGCAGCCTCTTTGATCTGTATCTCTTGATCGTCAAGCAAAATATCCATTATCGATTCACCTATTCTTTATTTCGCTGCGCGGGGCAAGCCCAAGCCAATACGGGCGACTTGATCACGCATCACCTGGACGCTGCCATGGTTGATCGTGGATTGATAGGCACCCAGGATGTTGTGTGCAAAGACGCCCTTTTCAATCGCATCGGGCGAACCTTGCATGAGCTGTGCGTAGGGCCCAAGGATCTGGCTAATGGCTTCGGTCGTGCGCACACTGTGCTCCGGCGCGAATACTTTCTCTGCAGAACCTTCATAGGTGAACTTGCCACCATGCTGCTCAATGCTAATGCTGCGCATCGTCATCAGGCGACAGACTTCTGCTTCGGTCCACATCTCAGCCACTTTGTCGCGTACTTGTGCATCTTCACGCAAAGAGTTTTGTAACTCTCCATCGCCATGCAGCCAGTTCACGATGTCTTCATCGCGCATCACCGAGATCAAATAGCGCCAGGCACCAACGCGATCCAAGTTCAAGCCGCGACGGGCAACTTCCCAGCCACCGCCCTCTTCACCGAGCAGGCAGGAAGCAGGCACCTCAACATCGTCAAAGAACACTTCGTTGGTGCGCTCTTCACCGTAAGTCGTCCCAAACGGTGCTGGCGGATCGTTTTGCACTGTCCACAGTGGGCGTACAGTCATGCCTGGCATGCCCATGGGTACGAGCAAAATAGACAAACCACGATGTCTAACCGAATCAGGGTCCGTGCGGCACATCAAAAAGATGTGCGTCGCATTCTGTGCATTAGTCGTATAAATCTTTTGTCCGGTAATGATGTATTTGTCACCGACGCGCTTTGCGCGACAACGAATACCAGCCAGGTCGGTGCCGCAGCCTGGTTCGCTATAGCCCTGACAGAAAATAATTTCACGTTTGATCGCACCCGGCACAAACTCTTTCTTTTGTGCTTCAGTACCAAAGGACAGAATCGCAGGCGCACCGGTACCACCACCAAGCGTGATGCCGGTATAACGGTAAAACTCTTCTTCAATCACAAACTGCGCAGTCCGGTTTCCACCGCCACCGCCAAACTCGGTTGGCCAACTCCAGGCAAACCAGCGCTTATCGTTGACCGTATCAAAAAATTTGCGGATTGCTGGACCCCAGCCCTCACCTCGCTTACCGGCCATGTTTTCAGCCCGCACTTCTTCTGTAAAGTGCTCTAACAAAAACGTACGAACTGTTGCACGTAGTTGCTCTTCTTCATCTGTGAACAAGAAATTCATCGAAGACCCTTTCGTAAACGGAAAAAACAGGTTCCAGTGTTGCGACACAACAGAGGAGATTTAATAAACGATAGGGAAAATTGAATCACAAAAATGACCTGCGCCGTCTAAAAAACACGGGGTAGGCCATAGTATTACCACCAGATGGAATTACCGCAGAATCTGGGCCTTCGGAGCGTCGATCCACCCTAACTCAACAGCGACCAAGCCCACCAGGCAATACACCCCAGGACAAGCATTGCGGCCCAGAAGCGTTGGTCCGTTTTAACCAGGTCTGGACCCGGGCCCGGCACCCTACCAGTCAGCATGGGGGATCCCATGTTGCGCAGCCGCAAAAGGCTGATCAAGGCTATTAAACCCAAGTGCCCTACAACGATCCAAAGATACAGTTCCCCGAAAAACTCATGCGTACTCTCTATGATCTTCCCACCCAAATCGTTATTCACCAAATAACCAGAACCTACCAAGGGCAATACCAGGACTAACAGGCATGCCACCACAAGGGCCATCAGCAAGTTCTGGCCTTGCTTCCAGGGAATCGTCTGAATGCTAGTGGCATGTCTCACATCGTTTAACCAACTACGCAGTCCCGAGAGCTTGCCAAATAGTAATTTGAGCCTGACATGCTTGGGACCCAATAAGCCCCACACAATCCTGAAGCCAAGGAGTCCGAGCATGGTGTATCCGAGTGCAACATGCACACCACGCAGACGCTCGAAGTCGGCAGTGACATAGGCCCCCAGGAATGAAAAGGCAAACAACCAGTGAAACGTTCTCGTTGCGAGATCGTTCACTCGTCTTGTCGCACTAGGTTCCGCAACTTTAATACTCGATGGATTCAAGGTCATGCTCATTTCGGTATCCTCACAAACTTATCGTTGTAATTGCCGTCATCGGCAGTGGTGTGACAAGCCGCACAGTTGGCGGCACTCTTTACGCTCGGTCGCAGCCAAACCTCGGCATCAATCTTGCGGTGCTCACGCACGAACCATGCGGCCTTAGTAATACGATCTTCTGCAGGCTCTTCGCGGACTTTCTTGTAGGTACCTGCCAAGGGCTCGAGCCACTTCGAGATTTCTAAGACCTCTGCTGGCTCTAGCGATGCATCGACGCCGTAATGATTGTCCAAGTGACTCAAGAGCCTACGCCACGATGCGGCCGGTAGTAAGGCAGGCGGATATGCAAGATGGCAAGAGGCACATTCGGTCCGATACTTCTCAGACATCATGGCCGGCAGAAGATCTTTAGATCCCGCCGCTTTCACGACTGTTCCGTCCAGAGAGGCTGCGAGCAGTATTGCCGCTGCAAGGCTTATGGTTGCGCGCTTCATGGCTTGAGCGACAACAAAAATGCGATGACGTCAGATTTTTCTGCCGGCGTACATTCACGCGACAAGACGTCCTTGCAGTTGCGACGAAACCACTTATCTACTCGCGCAGAGTCCGTTAAAGCTGCCGGATTTGCGCTAGGTGCCAAGGCTTCGATAGGCTTACCCGTACTTGCGTGCTTTGCAACGTTTGTCGGCGTCTCGCCATGGCAAGAGGCACACGTCCACTTCGAGCCGTGCGTGGACGTAAAGAACAGACGACCTGAATCCGCATTACCTGTGCGACCAGCAGCCGCCTCAAAGCGCTGTAGCTGTGCAACTGGCGTTGTATCACCTGCCTGGGCAGCGAGGGCGCTCGAGCCTAGAATGGCACACAATAGAGTTTGGATGACGCGCTTGAACATGCAATAGCTCCTAAATCATTAATCTATGGCGTCATCATGCATCTTCAAGGGTGTACGTTTCCTGAACCGTTCGTTCATCTTCCGTTCATCTTTCACAAGGCACAATGGCGGCATGAATGACACGGAAAACCCAAGATGAAAATCGCCGCAAAAAATAAGATGCATAAGGCTCTCGCGATCGGGGCAATCTGTCTCGCGGGAATAGGCGCTTTATCTTCGGCATGCGCCAGTCCGGGAGACCACCAGCGCGCCACGCAAGCGGTCGAATCAGGTGAAATTTTGTCCTTGCGCGTCATTCTTGAACGTCTCGAGTCCTCCAACCCTGGGCAGGTACTCGAGGTGGAGCTTGAACAAAAAAAGGGGGTTTGGATCTATGAGCTTAAAATCCTAAAAACTGGCGGTCGTTTGCAAAAATTAAAAGTAGATGCCAAAACAGGTGTCGTCCTGTCAGATAAGGAGCGCTAAGCGATGCGTCTATTAGTCGTGGAGGACGAGTTGACATTACAGCGCCAGCTCGTAGAAGCACTTTGCGCAAGTGATTACACCGTCGACGTCGCCTCTGATGGTCGTGAGGCCCTGTACCTGGGCCAGGAACAAACATACGATGCGGTGATTTTGGATGTAGGCCTGCCGCTCATGGACGGGATTTCGGTCTTGCGTAAGTGGCGAGCTGACCAACGCACGATGCCTGTCCTGATCCTGACCGCACGAGACGACTGGCATGACAAGGTCTCCGGTATTGATGCCGGCGCGGATGATTACGTCACCAAGCCTTTTCATATGCAAGAGTTGCTTGCGCGCGTGCGTGCACTCATCCGCCGGGCGAGCGGCATGGCAGATGCGACACTACGTTGTGGCACGCTTGAGCTTGATACGCGCACGGGTCGAGTGTCTTGTGAAAATGAAGTGATCGTTTTGACTAGTCATGAGTTCAAAATCCTGTCATACCTCATGCATCATCTCGACGAGGTCGTCTCTCGGACTGATCTGACAGAGCATATTTATGCGCAAGATTTTGATCGAGACTCAAACACTATTGAGGTGATGATAGGCCGCCTGCGTAAGAAGCTGCCGGATGGGGTAATACAGACAATTCGAGGAATGGGCTACCGAATGAGCAAGGCAGACTGCTGACCATGCCCAGACATCTGTTCCATGGCTGGCGTGGCTCGCTCATGCTGCGTCTGTTTGGTGGCACAGCCCTGTGGGTTGCGATCGCTCTAGGGCTCACGACCTTTGCGTTAGATGGGCTCTTTAAAGATCAAGCGACGCGACAGTTCGAACAACAATTGCAATCCTATCTGTACCAGATCGTTGCATCCCTTGAGCTCGACGCACAGGGTAATCCCACGATCCGTACGACCGGGCCGGATCCTCGCTTCTCACGTCCCGAATCAGGACTCTATTGGCAAATCAACGATACGCGCGGAGTGACTTTGCTGAAGTCCCGATCCTTATGGGATACAAAGCTTGATGTCGCCAATGATTCGTTCAAAAACGGTGAAATTCATTTTCATCCTGCCATCGGACCAGCGGCACAGCGCCTTTTGGTCGCCGAACAGAACCTCACCCTCCCCGACGCTTCAAATAAACAACTGAGAGTAATCGTCGGCTCTGAAACGAAAGAGTTGTCACGAGCGATCCAAACCTGGCAGCATTCACTTGCGCTGTTTGTTGGAATCCTTTTTGTGAGTCTCGTTATCGCCGCCGCAGCACAGGTCGGCTTTGGACTCCAACCATTAAGACAACTACAGAAATCTGTAAACAGACTTCGCGAAAGCCCTGGCGCACGCATTACGGGCACCTACCCTACCGAACTGAAGCCGCTTATCGAGGACTTCAATGCAGTCATCGACGCGAATGGAAAAATCATCGAACGTGCACGTAATCAGGCAGGTGATTTGGCGCACTCTATTAAGACGCCTATCTCAGTCATGATCAACGCGCTGCATGCTGAGAAAACACGTAGCGGCCATGACGCGGCTCTCGTGGCCTCGCTTGAGGAGCAATTGCAACAATTGCAGCAACAAGTGCAATGGAGACTGAAGCGCGCGCGTATCGCGGCAAACGCAGGGGTTCCGCATAGCCGCACTTTGGTCAAAGTAACGCTCGAGCAGCTCGCACGCGTTATGCAGAAAGTCCACGCTGAAAAATCGATTCAAGTGACGTTCGGTTCAATCTCAGATGAACTGTACTTCGCGGGTGAGGAACAAGATCTGCAAGAAATCGTGGGCAATCTTCTAGACAACGCTTTTAAATGGGCCGTGCGCTCTGTTGTGGTGCAGGCAACGCATTCAAATGGAAAGCTGCGTATCGTGGTCGAAGACGATGGGCCCGGGTCTGAGTCACTGACGGACTCAACGCACCCACCTAGTCGCGGACAGCGCGCGGATGAGACGGTGCCAGGAAGCGGGCTCGGTCTTAGTATCGTGCGCGACTTAGTGACGCTTTACGACGGGACGCTTTCTTTTGAGGCTAATGTACCGAACGGGTTACGCGTTGTGAGTATGTTGCCGGGCGGGCTACTCAACGCTTGACTTTCGGCTCATGCAACACCACTTTAGATTTAGATTTTTTTAATGGCTCAAGCCAATTCTCCAGCATTAACGCAGGCACACGAGAGAACTCCTTAGTATTGTTCGAAACCAATATCAAACCCGCGCTACGCGCTTGCGCTGCGATATGTAGATCGTTTACGCCAATCGGTTTACCCAGTCTTTCCAGTTCGCTTCGAATAGAGCCGTAATGTTGTGCGGCACTCTCCAAGTAAGGCAAAACCTGCACTCGACTCAGGAAGTCCTCGATTACTTCAAGATTCTGTGTGACACGGCTACTTTTTTCAGCGCCGTGATAGAGCTCAGCCAGAGTGATGCATGATATTGCCATACGTGCAGCGTGCAGATTAAAGATCTCAAGCACTTCAATCGGACGACGCTTGATGACATAGATCACAATATTGGTGTCTAGCAAATACTTGAGCATTAAAGGCTCTCGCGCGCCGGTTGCTCTTGCGAAGAGCGCTCTGACATGAAGTCATCAGTCGGGAGCGGGCCATTTAAAAAGAAACTATCCCAGGTCTGCCCGACAGGAGTAATCACCCTCTCGGGGCCACGCGCACGCACGACAACTTTTTTCACAGAATCAGGCAGACGAAGCTCCGCAGGGATACGGACTGCCTGGGTACGGTTATTAGTAAAAACAGTCGTGATTGCCATATTTTGAAAGCTCTAAATCTATTGGATATGGCATTAGTATATCCCAAGGATCATGAAGGTGAGAGGCTATGATCATTTGATCCTATTAATTGATTGAACATATGCACTCCCTTGAACCAAACTATCGCGCCCTAGTGATCGGCGCCTCTGGCACGATCGGCTCAGCTTTTGTCCGCGCCCTAAAGAGTGATCCTCAGTGTGCGTCGGTGACAGAATTGTCGCGCCGCACAACGGCTGGGTTTAGTCTTGAGGACGAGGCGAGTATTGCCTCAGCTGCCGCTGCGTTAAACGATACTGGGCCATTTGCGCTGATCATTGATGCCACCGGTGCGCTCACCATCGATGGAGTGGGGCCCGAAAAGCAAATCGGTGCATTAAGTAGCGCAACGCTGATGCGCAGCTTTCAGGTCAACACAATTGGCCCTTCTTTGCTGCTTAAGCATTTCTTGCCACTGCTGAGCAAAGACCGAGCCATCTACGCCAAACTCTCTGCGCGTGTCGGTAGCATCAGCGACAACCAGAAAGG
>JBEDEU010000084.1:0-7981 GCA_041175585.1 Pseudomonadota bacterium
GACGAATTGGTGCCTTGGTTCCGGATTGCTGAGGCTTCATACGATCAGTACATTGGTGCTGCTCTGTCGCGCGCCAAGAAGTAATCGTATGTTTGCTCGGGTCGCCTAAGGGCAGCTTGAGTAGCAACCGGGTGCAGCCATTTGGCTTGCACCCGTTTTTTATTGTAGAATCAAAGGCTTTCCTCGATCTGTACGATTTTTAGCACGGGCGGCTCATAACGCTTTGGCAAAAATCACTTTGATCGAGGGTCTTTCCGGGATGGTCTCGGTGAGAATTTTTTAGGATCCAATCATGAAGACATTTGTGGCCAAGCCGCATGAAGTCAAGCGTGACTGGTTCGTGATTGACGCGAAGGGCAAAGTCCTCGGTCGTGTGGCCAGCGAAGTCGCACACCGTTTGCGCGGTAAACACAAGCCAGAGTTCACGCCCCACGTTGATACAGGCGATTACATCGTCATTATCAACGCAGCTGAGATCGTCGTAACCGGTAATAAGTCGCAAGACAAAAAGTATTTCCGTCACACGACTTACCCAGGCGGTATTCGCGAAACGAACTTTGCCAAGTTGCAAGAGCGTTTTCCGGGCCGTGCAATTCAGAAGGCCGTTAAGGGCATGTTGCCCAAGGGTCCTTTGGGTTACGCGATGATTAAAAAGCTGAAGGTCTATGCTGGTGCTGAGCACCCGCACTCTGCCCAACAGCCACAGACCCTCGAATTTTAAGGACAGGCCATGATCGGTAATTGGAATTACGGAACCGGCCGCCGCAAGACTTCGGTGGCCCGTGTCTTCATGAAAAAAGGTGCAGGCAAAATCGTCGTGAACGGTAAACCCGTTGACGAGTATTTCGCTCGCGAAACAGGCCGTATGGTCGTGCGTCAGCCACTCGAGCTGACCGGACACACCGGTTCATTTGATTTTCATATCAACGTGCACGGCGGCGGCGAGAGCGGTCAGGCCGGTGCGGTGCGTCACGGTATCACCCGTGCGCTGATTGATTACGATGCAACACTTAAGCCAACCCTGTCGAAAGCTGGTTTGGTTACGCGTGATGCCCGTGAAGTCGAACGAAAGAAAGTCGGTTTCCACAAGGCGCGTCGTCGCAAGCAGTTCAGCAAGCGATAAGCAGCACAGCCGGGGACCGCGAACAGCGGCCCCATGCAAACGGGCCGCGCAAGCGGCCTGTTTTTTTTTACGGAACCGCATCTGCGTGGGATAATTATTCATTACCTCAGCAAACATCATGGCGAATTAATCATGGCAAACATTTCAGCGCAACGCATCAAAGTTGGTATTGTTGGCGGCACCGGATATACCGGGGTCGAGTTGCTGCGCATGCTTGCTCAGCATCCCGGTGTTGAGCTGACAGCGATCACTTCGCGCAAAGAAGATGGCATGCCTGTCGCCGAGATGTTTCCCAATTTACGCGGGCACGTAAAGCTTGCATTTTCAACGCCAGAAAAAGCACCCCTGACGGGTTGTGACGTTGTGTTTTTTGCGACACCACATGGTGTGGCGATGAGCCAGGCTAAAGAGTTGTTGGCTGCCGGAGTGCGCTTGATTGATCTTGCATCGGACTTTCGCTTAAAAGACATCAAGACATTCGAGCACTGGTACAAAATTCCTCATACATGCCCTGACGTGTTGGAGGAGGCGGTGTACGGTTTAGTCGAGCTTAATCGCCCTGCGCTTGCTAAAGCGCGTGTAGTTGGGAATCCCGGTTGTTACCCAACCACGATTTTATTGGGACTTGCGCCTTTGCTTGGTGGCAAACCGCTGATCGACACAAGCGACATCATTGCAGACTCAAAGTCTGGCGTCAGCGGTGCAGGGCGTAAGGCAGAGGTCGGTAGCTTATTCTCAGAGGCTAGCGATAATTTCAAGGCTTACGGTGTGGCGGGTCATCGTCATCATCCAGAGATCAAAGCGCAACTGGACCAGTTGGCAGGGCATTCTGTGGGCCTGACGTTTGTGCCACACCTTGTGCCCATGATTCGGGGCATGCTCAGTACGATTTACGTGCGCATTCTGCCTGAAGCGCGGGATACAGACTTCCAAACTCTTTTTGAGCAGCGTTATGCCAACGAAGCTTTTGTGGATGTTTTGCCGGCAGGTAGTTTGCCTGACACGCGTTCGGTCCGTGCATCCAATACCTTGCGGATCGCATTGCATCGTCCTGGTAACGGAGATCGTCTGATTATTCTGGTTGTGCAAGATAACTTGGTGAAAGGCGCTGCCGGTCAAGCCATACAAAATATGAACTTGATGTTCGGCTTACCTGAAAGTATGGGCCTGAATCAAGTGGCGATTCTTCCTTAACGCATGCTAAAGAGCGCGGGTCGAACGTTCGTTTTCTGGAGTGCTGGTACTTTGCTGCTGATTGCAGCGGGTGCAGCTGCCGGTATATTTTTTACGCAGCGTCCAAGTGCGGAGGACGTCGCTTTGCACCTGCGTACCGAACGACTGGCCCAGGCCACGATCCGTGGCGAAATCGAGACGCAACTTCGCGAAGTTCAGGCACGCAGCGAGCAATTACGCAGCGAACTGACAATCGAGCGATCAGCCCGCGCGGAGCTTGAAAAAAATCTGAAGCAGCTTCAACTTGAGTTGGGGCTTAGCAAAGATCATTTGGCGTTTTACGAGCAGCTGCTGCCCCCTGGTCCACAAGGCTCGATCGCAGTGCGCGCCGTTGAGCTTGAGCGCAACGGTGCCAATCTGAACTATCGTGTTTTGTTGATGCGCAGTGGTAAGCCGGGCGAGCGCGTCAATGCGCGTCTTCAGTTTGTTGCGTCAGGTGTCTTGGGTGACAAAGAGGTGGAGGCGAAGTTACTCCCTTTGCAGGCCGTTCCTGACCAAAACGTCGCTTCGGCAATAGCGCCGGGGGGGAGCACAGACGTTGCGGACAGCTTGAGGCTCAGTTTTGAGCAGTTTCAGCGCAGTCAGGGCGTCTTGGCTGTGCCGAGTGACATGAAAGTAAAGTTTGTGACAGTGCAGGTCCTAGACGGGGATATTGTCCTTGCATCGCGCAGGGTTGATCTTCAGTAACACCTGGGGTTTGCGTTATAGTTGACCATCCTAGTCGGGTATCGTTTTAGTATCAGTCAGTCGCCCATCAGTTGGGCAGGAGCTACACCATGAGCACAATGACACAGACCGTTGATTTGCAAGCACCACCTACGCCAATTCTATTTACGGATTCGGCTGCGGCGAAAGTCAAAGATTTGTTGATTGAAGAAGGTAATGCCAACCTCAAGTTGCGTGTTTTCGTTCAAGGCGGTGGTTGCTCGGGTTTTCAGTACGGCTTCACGTTTGATGAAGACGTCAACGAAGATGACACGACGCTTGAAAAAAATGGCGTGTCTTTACTCGTGGATCCTATGAGCTTTCAGTACCTCGTTGGTGCTGAGATCGACTACAAAGAAGACATCGAGGGTTCGCAATTTGTGATTCGCAATCCTAATGCGACAACAACCTGTGGCTGCGGTTCGTCCTTCTCTGTTTGATTTGATTTGAGGCCCGCGCCGCAACGCTGCGGTCAGGCGGGCCAACAAGCGCCAAGAATGCGATTTCCTCGCGCGCCTGTCACGGCGGGGCGACTCACAGCGATCCGTTGCTGATGCGCCCAAGCTAGCCAAGCAAAAGCCAGCGCTTCAACATCCTGTGTCCCAATGCCAAGCGTATCCGTAGGCTCTACAGCGTAGCCTAGTTGCTTGCGCAAATCATTAAGCAGCACTGCATTATGCGCACCACCACCACACACGAGCAAATCTTTTGCGTCAGGTGCGTATTTATGGATGGCATTCACAACTGTTTGTGCGGTCAGGGCGCGTAACGTCGCTTGCACATCTTGCGCGCGCACTGGATCCTCGAGTTTGATACCAACCTGTGTGAGCCGCTGCTGTAACCAGCTTCGATTAAACAGATCGCGCCCCGTCGACTTTGGGGGTGGGAGGGTGAACCAGGGCTCTCCCTCAATGAGCACTTCAAGTAAGCGCGGATCGATTGTGCCACCGGCACCCCATTGCCCGTTTGCATCGAAGTGATGGCCAGTATGCAATTGGCACCACAGATCCATCAATGCATTTGCTGGGCCAGTATCAAAGCCCTGGGGTTCCGCTTGTGGTCGCAAGATCGTAATGTTTGCAATGCCGCCGAGGTTGAGTACGACTCGAGTATGGGCTGCTGCAAAGACACCTGCATGAAACATGGGAACAAGCGGCGCACCTTGTCCTCCAGCTGCTACGTCGCGGCTGCGAAAGTCGGCGATGACATTAATGCCTGTCAGTTCAGCGAGCCTTGCGGGGGCGTTTAACTGAATGGTGTAGCCATCGTTCGGGCAATGCCTGACGGTTTGTCCATGCGCGCCGATGGCGATGACTTCGCTGCGCGAGACGCTCGCTTGCGTGAGGGCTTGCTCAACGGCTTGCGCATACAAGTCAGCGAGGGCGTTCGATGCCAAGGAGGCACGGGCGAGCTCATCAAGACCGCTGGTATTTAAAGCAAGAAGCTCATCTTTTAAGCTAGTGGTAAAAGGCACGCTAGCTCTAGAAAGAATTGTGGGGTGTCCGTTTGAGTCGAAGCGGGCCAATACGGCATCAATGCCGTCCAGGCTTGTGCCTGACATCAAACCGATATAGGAGGAGCCCGGGCTAGTCGTCACCGTTGTGTTTAACGACTAGCGACGTTACTGCTTTCGGGGATCGCTTCTTGGTACTTGGCTAGTACCTGCAGCTGCTGTTGATATGGAGCGATGACTTTCGCGAACAGAGCCTGATGTTCTGGCTCGAGTGGCTTTGATACCGGCATATTGGCGGTGGCCTGCAGGGGGTCAATCGGCTTGTCCGCTACACGGAATTCATAATGTAGGTGTGGGCCTGTGGACCAGCCTGTCGAGCCCACATAACCGATCAACTGACCTTGTGAAACTTTGGAGCCCGCTTTGATGCCATCTGCGAAGCGACTTTGATGTGCATACAGTGTGGTGATCTTGCTGTGATGCCGCAAAACGATCGTGTTGCCGTAACCATCACGCCAGCCGACAAAATCTACCGTGCCATCTGCTGTTGCGTGAATAGGTGTGCCCGTAGGGGCAGCATAGTCAATGCCAGGGTGAAAGCCGGACCAGGCCTGCACGCCAGGAATTGTGCGCATACCGAACGTGGAGCTGACACGCGAAAATTTAAGTGCATTACGCAAAAAAGCGCCGCGCAGGCTTTCGCCCTCAAGGTTGTAGTAGCTACCGGTCTCGCCGTCAGGGCTAAACCAGACTGCGCTGTAAGCCTTGCCGCCGTTGACGAACTCTAGTGCCAACACGCGACCAGCGCCAGCGATACGGCCACCGATACTCCTAGTCTCGTAGACCACACGGAACTGGTCGCCCGGGCGCAAGCCCCTCAAGAAATCCACCTTGCTGCTCAGGACTTCTGCCATTTGCGAGGTAATCCCATCTGGGATTCCAGCGATATCGGTTGCCGCAAATAGCGAGCTACGAATTGTGCCGACCGCAACCTCTATATGTGATTCAAGCGGTAATTCAAGCTCTTCCGCCTTAAATCCGGAATCGGTCGTAGATATTTGCAGCGTTTTGGCGATGCCTTTACCGTTGGCTTCACTATTCGGGCTGTAAATGTATCGAACCCAAAGTAGGTTGCCATTGTGGTCCGATGCCGCTTGGACGGTCCGTCCGGCAAATAACTTGTAGATGGATCGGGCTTTGGGTTCACGCGCCAGGAAATTGAGTAAATCTGCGTTGGATACGTCCACGCGCTTTAGGACCGAAGCCAGTGTGTCACCTGCACGGATCCGTGTCTCGGTGATATAGGGTGTCTCGGTGGCAGTGTGTTCTATAGGGGTTGGGTCAGCCGGCAGAGGGAAGGGCACGACGTTCTGCACCACTCGCTGTTCGGGGACGGGCTGTTCGATCAAGTCAGTGCGTTCTGTTTGCGGCGGGTGCACGACGCCAAGCGCAACCGCGCCTAGACTGGCAACCAGCACCAAGCTAATCACCGCGCCTGGAATAAGGCTGGAGCGTCGCTCGGTTGTATCGGAAACTGAAGGCATGTAGAACAAATCCAGAAATAAAAACGGGTGAGCCGAGGCTCTTTGCGTAGCAGCTAGGCGCTAGTTTGCGTATGATGTCGGCTTCGCTAATAGGAATGTTAGCCGATTTCAGCTCGCTGGACACGTTTTTTTCCGATTTTTAGTGCATTTTTACGCTTACTTCTGTTATGTCGACTACAAAATATCCGATTACGCCTGCAATTGAGTCTAACTTGCGAATTGTTGAGCGTGGCTGTGAAGAGCTTCTCGTCAAAACAGAATTTGCTCAAAAACTAGCCCGTAGCCATGCAACGGGTGTTCCGTTGCGTGTCAAGCTCGGCCTAGACCCAACAGCCCCGGATATTCACCTCGGTCACACGGTTGTTCTGAATAAGATGCGCCAACTTCAGGATCTCGGCCATACCGTGATCTTTTTGATTGGCGATTTCACGTCCATGATCGGTGACCCGTCTGGCCGCAACAGTACCCGGCCTCCGCTAACGCGTGCACAGATTGAAGCCAATGCCAAAACCTACTATGCGCAAGCCAGTATGGTGCTGGATCCAGCGCGTACCGAGATCCGGTACAACTCAGAGTGGTGTGATCCGCTCGGCGCCCGCGGCATGATCCAGTTGGCTTCGCGCTACACCGTGGCCCGCATGATGGAGCGCGACGATTTCACCAAACGCTTTAAGAGCGGGGTGCCCATCTCTGTGCACGAGTTCCTTTACCCCTTGATGCAAGGTTATGACTCGGTCGCGCTGAAGTCAGACCTTGAGCTTGGCGGCACCGATCAAAAGTTCAACCTGCTGGTTGGCCGTGAGCTACAAAAGGAATATGGACAGGAGCCGCAGTGCATTCTGACCATGCCTTTGCTCGAAGGGACTGACGGCGTTGAGAAGATGTCCAAGTCCAAGAACAACTACATTGGGATTGGCGAAGCGCCCGAGTCTATGTTCGGCAAGATCATGTCAATCTCTGACACGCTGATGTGGAAGTACTTCGAGCTGCTTTCTTTCCGTAGTCTGGAGGATATTGCTGCGTTGCGTCAAGAAATTGAAGGCGGTCGCAACCCCCGTGACGCCAAAGTGGCGCTTGCCCAAGAGATTGTGGCTCGATTTCATTCCCAGCAGGCGGCCGAAGCGGCTCTGGCAGCTTTCGACGCACGCTTCCGAGATGGTGCGATTCCTGACGACATCCCTGAGGTCACCATCGCCGGCGCGCCTGTGGGTGTCCTCAAACTGTTACGTGAAGCCGGTTTGGTTGCTTCTGGGGCGGAAGCGCAGCGCAACGTTGAACAGGGCGGGGTCAGAATTGATGGCGACCGCATTGAAGACAAAGCGCTTCAGTTGCCGTCTGGCACCTATGTTGTTCAGGTGGGCAAACGTAAATTCGCCCGCGTCACAGTGACTGCGCCCGCCTAAGGGGATTGCCCCTCTCGGGGCGCAGTACACTAGCGTTATCTACTATTTCGCCATTATTTCGCCAGGATCCTCCATGTTTGACCGCAAACTTACCCTTGACCGCGTAGACCCCGATGTTTGGGCGGCTATCCAAAAAGAAGATAAGCGCCAAGAGCAGCACATTGAGCTGATCGCATCTGAAAACTACGCCAGTCCTGCAGTGATGCAGGCTCAGGGTACTCAGATGACTAATAAGTACGCTGAAGGTTATCCAGGCAAGCGCTATTACGGCGGTTGCGAGTATGTCGATATCGTTGAGCAGCTCGCGATCGATCGCTTAAAGGCCTTGTTTGGCGCTGAGGCTGCCAACGTACAAGCGAACTCCGGATCGCAAGCTAACCAAGCGGTTTATATGGCTTTTCTCAAGCCAGGCGATTCCGTGTTGGGCATGAGTCTTGCCGAGGGCGGTCACCTCACACACGGTGCGTCGGTGAACGCATCGGGCAAACTCTACAACTTCCACCAGTACGGTTTAGATGCA
>JBEDEU010000085.1:0-7909 GCA_041175585.1 Pseudomonadota bacterium
TACGGCTTGCTATCGCCTATCTTGCACACTATTCCGCTGCAACTGCTGGCCTATCACACGGCATGTGTGAGAGGAACCGATGTCGATAAACCACGGAATCTCGCAAAGAGTGTCACGGTGGAGTGATCAAGGAACACGCATGAAAAAACTAATGAGCGTGCAGGGCAATAATCGTGGCCACTGGGTCGGAGATGGTTTTCCGGTGCGCACATTGTTTTTCTATCAAGATATGGGCGAACAAATGAGCCCATTCTTGATGTTGGACTTTGCGGGCCCGATGCAGTTTCCACCAACGACAGAACGCAAAGGTGTGGGCTCACATCCTCATCGTGGTTTTGAGACCGTGACGTTTGTGTATGAAGGCGAAGTCGCACATAAGGACTCGACAGGTCAGGGTGGTGTGATCGGGCCGGGTGATGTCCAATGGATGACCGCTGGTGCTGGCATCTTGCATGAGGAATTCCATTCCGATGCGTTTGCACGCGACGGCGGGTTGATGCAGATGATTCAGCTGTGGGTCAATTTGCCTGCCAAAGACAAGATGACGACGCCTGGATATCAGCCGATTCTGCGGCAAGAGATTCCCGAGCTAACTCTTGCGAACGCGGCTGGCACAGCACGCGTGATTGCGGGATCGTTTGGCGGGCAGACAGGCCCAGCGCGCACCTTCACACCGTTACAAGTCGTGGATTTAAAGTTGTTGAAAGGTGCGACATTGACGCTTCCTGTGCCAGAAGGTTGGAGCACGGGGCTTGTTGTCTTGCACGGAGCAGTGCAGTCGCAAGAGGGTTCGGTTGCAACGGATGCACAAATGCTGATGTATGAACATGCAGGCCAAGATATCGCCGTGCATGTTCTTGAAGATACAGTTGCGTTGTTGTTGTGTGGTGAGCCCATTAAAGAACCGATCTTTGGGCATGGACCTTTCGTCATGAACACGAAGGCTGAGATTATTCAGGCGATTGAAGATTTCAATAGCGGCCGCTTCGGGCGAATAGAAGCGTAGTATTGTGAAGCGAAGGCATTCACAACAGAGGTGATGCAATGAATCTAGAACTCCAACATCTGGTCAAGGTAGCCAAGTTAGACAGTGCAGACAATGAGCGTTTGCGGCTTGAGCTCGGTTTATTGTTTGTCGAGCGTATTGAACAACAGTTAGAGCGTGAAGAGGCACTCGACGCTCTCAGGCAATTTAAAGTGTTGATCCGCGAATCGTTCGACGCGGTCAAGCTTAGGAAGCTCGCCGAAGAAAGCCTGTTGATTGCAAACCATCACCCTGGCTCAACATCAATCGACGGCACACAGCATTCGGCGGTATCAGCAACCTACGCGTTAGCTAACGCGATTAATGGCAAAGTATTAGAAGCAGCAGCGTATGCGGCTTATTCAAAAATATACGGCTATGGTGGCTACGCCTTGAGCGACCCCTCCTCTTTCGAGGAGGAGTACAAGGCCCAAGTAGCGATTTTTAAACGACGAATGCCTGAGGCGGTTTAATAACCGACTGCTTGACCGTCGCGGCGATGGTCAGAGCCGGCAACGTAAGCGTAAGGTGCTTTGTCGCCGGGCAAGCGCGCAATCAACTGGGCGCTACCAAAGTCCAGGCTATCAGCCGGTGCAACGATTGGCTTATGGCCCATCGCACGCAGACCATCTACAACGGCGGGGTGCACGCCCGCCTCAACGGTGAGTTCACCAATATCGTTGATGCGCCAGCGTGGTGAGTCAGAGCAAGCTTGAGGGTTGTGCTTCTCGGTGACATAACGCAGTACCATTTGCATGTGTCCTTGTGCTTGCATGTTGCCACCCATCACGCCAAAGGCCATGTCTGGCTTGCCGTCACGCATGATGAAGGCTGGGATGATGGTGTGCATGGGACGTTTGCCGCCGCCGACCAGGTTAGGGTGACCGGGGGTTGTGACGAATCCCGATCCGCGGTTTTGTAGTGCGATACCTGTTTTAGGTACGACCACGCCCGAACCGAAACCTTTAAAGTTTGACTGGATGTAGGAGACCATGCGGCCGTCAGTGTCTGTCGCGCATAGATAGATCGTGCCGCCCGAAGGTGGTTGGCCTGGCAGATAGGTTCCTGCCTTTTTTGGATCAATCAGTTTGGCACGCTCTTTTGCATAGGATTTGCTGAGCAAATCTTTTGCGGTGACTTTCATGAACTCGGGGTCTGCGACGTGTGCATACAGATCCGCAAAGGCTGCGCGCATACATTCAACTTCAAGGTGCATGCGTTCGGCTGAGCCGGGCTTTGTTTGTGCGTAGGGCAACTGCTCGATCAAGTTCAGCGCGAGTAGTGCGGTGAGGCCCTGGCCATTAGGCGGGATCTCATGCACGTCATAGCCCTGGTAATTTGTAGACACCGTCCCCACCCAGTCGCAGCGGTGTGCGGCCAAGTCGGCTTCGGTCATTGCAGCACCACACTCTTTGGAAAACGCCGCAATTGCTTTGGCCAGACGACCACGATAAAACGATTCACCCTTGGTGCGGGCGATGTCTTCAAGCGTGTCGGCCTGATCTGGAAAGCGCCAGATTTCACCAGCCTCGGGCGCGCGCCCATTCGGCATGAAGGCATCAAAGCCTGGGTGCATGTGTAACTCAGCTGCGGCGTCTTTCCATTGGCGAGCAATCACGGGGCTGACAGGGAAGCCATCGCGCGCGTGACGAATGGCGTCTTTAAATAAATCTTCAAAGGGCAGCTTGCCGAATTTGCTCGACAGTTCGACCCACTGCGACACAACGCCAGGAACCGTGACGGATTCCCAGCCGCGGTGTGGCATAGTGGCCATACCTTTGAAGCGTTCGGGCGACCAAGCGGCGGGTGCGCGTCCAGAGGCGTTCAGACCATGTAAGGCCTTGCCATCCCACAAAATGGCGAAAGCGTCACCACCAATGCCGTTCATCGTTGGCTCGACAACCGTCAAGGTAATTGCTGCAGCAAGAGCCGCATCAATTGCATTACCGCCACGCGCAAACGCGTTGGCGCCAGCTTGCGAAGCTAATGGCTGCGAAGTAGAAACGACGTTACGCGCCAAAACAGGTTGACGACCAGAGGGAAAGGGTAGTTGGTAGTTCATGAGTAGAAGGATTCCAAAATGAGGGAATGCAGATCAGAAAATGTCAGTCGATTGTATCTGAGCGGCGCACTGTGACAGAGAGATTTTGAATGCATGAAAAAGGGGCGCACTGTGCGCCCCTTTAAGTCTTGCGGCGTATCGTTTAGGCGACTTCGTGCAGTGCCTTTTTGACCGTTGCGAAGATTTCTTCGATCTGGCCTTCCGATACGATCAATGGTGGCGAGAAAGCCATGATGTCGCCGGTAAAGCGAGCCAACACACCTTTTTCCATACACTTGAGGAACACGTCGTATGCACGCGCACCAGGTGCGCCATCGCGCGACTGCAGTTCGACTGCGCCCATCAGACCGAGGTTGCGAATGTCTTTGACGAAAGGCTCGCCACGCAACGCGTGAATCTCTTTTTCAAACTTGGGCGCCAATCCGGCTGCACGCGCAAACAAACCTTCCTTACGATAGATTTCTTGTGTGGCCAAGCAAGCTGCGGCGGCGGTTGGGTGTGAAGAGTAGGTGTAGCCGTGGAAGAATTCAATCGCACCGCCGGCGCTGCCATTGACGATCGCGTCGTGGACGTGACGGCTCGCAGCAACACCAGACATTGGGATCGCTGCGTTGTTCATGGCTTTAGCCATCGTCAACAGGTCTGGCGTGACGCCGAACAATTCGCTTGCCGTAGCTTTGCCCAAGCGACCAAAGCCTGTGATGACTTCGTCGAATATCAAGAGGATGCCGTGCTTGGTGCAAATTTCGCGCAAGCGTTGCAAATAGCCTTGTGGGGGAACTAACACACCTGTCGAACCAGCAACAGGCTCGACGATCACAGCAGCGATCGTCGATGGATCGTGCAGTGCGCACAGGCGCTCGAGGTCGTCAGCAAGGTGCGCGCCCCAAGCAGGCTGCCCTTTGCTGTAGGCCATCTCAGCCAAGTTGTGTGTGTGTGAAATGTGATCGACGCCTGGGATCAGTGCGCCTGAATAAGCTTTGCGGTTGGCAACGATGCCGCCGACCGAGATGCCACCAAAACCTACGCCGCTGTAGCCGCGCTCGCGACCAATTAAACGGGTACGCTGGCCTTCGCCGCGTGCGCGGTGGTAGGCGAGCGCCATTTTGAGTGCTGTGTCGACTGCCTCGGAGCCTGAGTTTGCAAAGAAGATGCGATCAAGCCCAGCAGGCATGACTTCAGCAATTTTCTTCGCTGCTTCAAACGCGAGAGGGTGTCCCATCTGAAATGGAGGTGCGTAATCGAGCTCCATCATTTGCTTGTGGACAGCTTCGGTAATTTCGTCGCGGCAGTGACCTGCATTCACGCACCAGAGACCAGCGCTGGCGTCGAGCACTTTCTGGTTATCGGCGGTTGTGAAGTACATGCCTTTTGCGCTTTTCAGAATACGTGGCGCAGCCTTGAATTGTTTGTTGCCAGTAAAAGGCATCCAGAAATTGGCCATGTCCACATCTGTGGACAAACTGATTTTTTCGGTAATTGCATTCATGGGAGGTCTCCGTTGTCGAGCGAATGCACCACTGTAACGGTTGAAATGTAATTTGAACCAGTACAGTTACAGTACATTATGGCAAACTGTATTGAAAATAGGGGCTTATTGCCCCTCAACTGTACTGGTAGAGAAGAATGACACTGCTCTTGACCCTAGATCGGCAGTCCAACCTGAGCTTAGTTGAGCAGATCGTTGCCTCGGTCACGCGTGCGATTGACGGACGAACATTGCGACCTGGCGATGCGCTGCCCTCGGTCCGTGCACTGGCGCGTAACCATACGATCAGTCCATTTACTGTTGCGCAGGCCTACCAGGCCTTGGTGGAGTCTGGTCATTTGATCGCGCGACGCGGTGCGGCCTATCGTGTCGCAGGCCTGACACCCTCCCTGGTCAGACCGGCTCCTGTTTGGTCTGCCCCCACACTCAGCGCAGCCTGGCTCTTATCGGACGTATTCGCGGATCACTCTGTTCCGGGTAAGGCTGGATGTGGCTGGATCCCCGGAGAGTGGATCAATGAAAGTGGTCTGCAGCATGCGTTACGTGTACTTGGACGCGTCCCGGGGCCGCGATTCGGTGGGTATGGTCACCCATACGGAATGGGCGCATTGCGGGAACAGATTGCGTTGTCATTACGCCGCGTTGATGTACCAGCAGAGACCAGTAATATTTTATTGACCCAAGGGGCGACCCAGGCGCTTGATCTGGTCGTGCGCACCTTGTTACGACCCGGCGATACAGTCATTGTGGAGGACCCCTGTTATTGCAACCTTTTGCAGATCCTGCAGTTGGCAGGACTCAATGTGATTGGTGTCGCCCGTACCCAAGATGGGCATGATTTTGAGCAGCTTGAGCACGTCTTGCAGACGATGCGACCCAAAGCCATCTTCGTCAATACAGTCTTACAGAATCCGTCCGGTGCTTCCTTGTCAAAGGAGAACGCGCAGCGCTTACTTGCGCTAACCGATCGCCATGGCTTGTGGGTCATCGAAGACGACATTTATCGCGAGTTAGCCCCCCCTGAGGCAGCCTGTCTGGCGGCGATAGAGGGATTGCGACGGGTGATTTATATCTCCGGTTTTTCCAAGACGATTGCACCTACCTTGCGGGTGGGCTACTTGGCGGCCCACGCGGAAGTTCTGGCAGATCTGGCCCGTACCAAAATGGCTGTGGGCTTGACCTCATCGGAGGTGACTGAGCGCGTCGTGGCGAACGTGCTGAGTGAAGGTCATTATGACAAGCACGTGCGCTTTATTACCGAAAAGCTGCGTGCCGCACATCAATCTGTTGCGCAGAGTATGCGAGCAGTGGGGCTTGATATCTTTGTTGAACCCCAGGCGGGGTTGTTTTTGTGGGCGCAATTACCCGTTGAGCCCGAGCGAAGTATTGCGGTGGCAACACGCGCGCTCGAGCGAGGGATTTGGCTCGCACCCGGATCTTATTTTCGTCCGAATGATCGCGCGTCGAACTGGTTCCGTTTTAATGTTGCAACCTCGAATAACGAGGACCTATGGACGTTCATCCGCACACTGTCACAAAGTGCTTAGAGAGTGCAGAGGTGAGCGGCTAGCGGTCCACCGCAAGGTAGAGGGTTTCTTTGATCTCTTCCATCACGACGTAGCTGCGTGACTCCGCGGAAGCCGGCAAGCGCTTGAGGATTTCGCCTAAGAGTTGCCGGTACTTATTCATTTCCGGAAGACGCGCTTTGATCAGGTAATCAAAGTCGCCCGAGACTAAGTGACATTCCATGACTTCGGGAACATATTCCAGTTCCTTTTTAACCTTATCAAACACATCGCCCGACTTGGCCGATAACTTGATCTCAAGGAAGACAAGTAAATTTTTCCCGAGTGCCGCTGGGTTGACCCGTGCGTAGTAGCCTGTAATCACACCCTCGCGCTCAAGTCGGCGGACACGCTCAGAACATGGCGTAGCCGATAGGCTGACGCGCTCGGCGAGATCGGTCATGGAGATACGGCCGTCGCGTTGCAGTACGTCTAAAATTTTTAGATCGATTCGATCAAGTGGGCGCATGGTGTCTCCTGTGGGGGCATTTTAGTGAATTTCTGTCCGAACCTGTCAAAATGACGTAACGAACCAGTTAAGCGAGGCAATATGTTTTTTAGACATGCTCCAGAATGCGTAGTGGCCGATGTGTTCACAGAGATGCCGGGTAAATTTCGACGGACAGGGGTGCGCTCAGCCTGGGCCGACGCAAATCGCGGTGGTGTGGCGATGGATTCGTTTTTAGAGGGCCCGGTTTTTGATTCGCAGGGCAACTTGTACGTGACCGATATTATTTTTGGACGCGTATTCCGTATTGATCCAAAAGGCGACTGGACGCAGATCGTCGAGTATGACGGCGAACCTAATGGAATGAAATTTTTGTCGGATGAAGAGCTGTTAATTACCGACTACAAAAACGGACTCATGCGTTTGACGATCCAGTCTGGAAAGATAGAGCCTTATCTGGCGCGACGTAATACTGAAAGTTTTAAGGGTGTTAACGACCTGACGTGCGATACGCAAGGCAATATCTACTTCACCGATCAGGGACAATCAGGGATGCATGACCCGACTGGACGGGTGTATCGCCTACAGCCATCGGGCAAGCTGGACTTGTTGCTCAGCAACGTACCCAGCCCAAATGGCCTGGTGTTATCTCCCGACGAGAAGGTGTTGTATGTGGCGGTTACCCGCGGCAATTGTGTTTGGCGGGCACCGCTCATGGTGGACGGTAGCGTTGCAAAAGTGGGGCAGTTCTTCACTTCCTACGGGCCGAGTGGACCTGATGGTTTAGCCGTAGACGTTGCAGGCAACCTCGCCATCGCGAATCCTGGGTTGGGTTATGTGTGGCTAATTAACCCGCGCGGGGAACCAATTTTTGTCTGGACTAGTCCAAAGCAGCACGCGATCACTAATGTCGCATTCGGGGGTTCGGAAAATCGTGATTTGTATTGCACGGAATCCGAGACCGGCAGCGTCCTGGTGATGCGAGCACCTCATCCGGGTGCACAGGTGCATCGCCCGCTTTCGCGCAAGCCTTAGCCTATGCGAAAATGCAGACTTGCAGTTCAACGTATGAATGGTTTCACATGACACTTAATCGATCGATCTATACCACGGCTACCCGATTCGTTTTTTCGCTTTGCGGGCTGTTCGCCGCGAGTGTATGGGCGGCTCCGCCGATTCTTGTCCTCAACTCGTTGAACGCAGATGTGAGCGTGATTGATCCGCAAACGTACACAGAAATTAAACGGGTACCGGTGGGTAAGGAACCTCACCACTTGTATCTCACACCCGATAATAAGTCGGTCATGGTGGCCAATGCCGA
>JBEDEU010000086.1:0-7731 GCA_041175585.1 Pseudomonadota bacterium
CCCTTGCACCCAAACGGACACGGCAGCGGACCAAAATGTCTCTATATTAGTGGCAGGGACTCTTTCAAACCCCAAGTCTACCCAAGCCTGCTGTAACACCTCTAGCGGACGGGCGAGGTCTAGCGCTTTCGCACCATTCTGTTTTGAGAGCTTTTGTCCGTTTCGATCCATCACTAGCGGTACGTGTAACACGGTCGGCTGTTCGTAACCGAGAATTTCACGCAACATATTTTGCCTTGCTGTGCTTGTAAGTAAGTCTTCACCTCGAACAACATCTGTGATCTGTTGGGCTGCATCGTCTACCACTACAGCGAGCTGATAGGCCCAGATACCGTCTGCACGCTTCACAACAAAATCACCAACAGCACGGGCGACATCTTGCTCTTTCCAGCCTTGCCAGCGATCTTCAAACCGATAGACGCCCTCTGGCACTCGCACCCGCCAAGAAAGCGCCTGACGACCGGCTGGTAGCCCCAGACGGCAGGTTCCGGGGTAGGGCCGCTCCCCATCCGCACGCATTGACGCCTCTTGCACAGCAGAGTCGGCAATTTCTCGGCGCGTACAGCCGCAAGGATAAAGGCGATTTAATGAAAGAAGGGTGTCAAAAGCCGACTGATAGACATGTAATCGACGAGATTGAAAGACGATGTCTTCATCCCAAGCCATTCCGAGCGCCTGAAGCTGACCTAAAATGATGTCAACAGCGCCAGGTGCGTTGCGAGGCGTGTCTAAATCCTCGATGCGCACTAGCCATTTGCCACCCCTTGCCCGGGCATCAACAAAGCTTGCGACCGCGGCCACAGCCGAACCAGCATGAAGTGGCCCGCTCGGGCTCGGGGCAAACCGCCCACAATATGATGACAACACCGGAGACAGCAGGCCGATCAGTGCAACAAGCGATCACCATCGTCGCGCAGAAGTTCCTCAAGAATCAAGTGGTCGACCTCGGCCTCCTGACTCCAAAGCACCATCAATGCGATGATTTTGATTTTTTGCAAAGAAACCGGGCCATCTGTTGTCGCCATGGCGCGATCGATCACGATTTCGCGTAGCGCTGGAGACAAGGCCTCAGTCGCTTCGAGAAAAGTAATGAACCCAATTGCTGTGGCGCCAAGATGCTGTTGCTCAGACTCGGCATACACCCGCGTCCCGTTGCCTGGCGTGTGAGCAAGCTCGACGCATTGCTCGGTTGTTTCCGCCAGACCGACCAGCCAGCCGAGCGCATCGTCAATGTCGTTGTGCTCAAACCCGGCCGCGGCGAGACGTTTGGCCAACACCTCGGCTGAAGGACAGGCTTCAGGGGTGTAGTAGTTCTCAAACAGGTAAACCAGGATATCGAACATAGTAGCTACGGGCTCCTGTTTTAACCGGGGCAACCATCGCCCCACGTTGTGATTCCACTTTACCCCTAAAAAACAAAAACGACAATCGCCAAGGCAAATTTATTTTGTGGCTAATCGCCAGCGCATAAATTGCGTCGCTACAGCAGGCGCAGCAACCACCAAACCGGCCACGCCGGTTTGCCATCCCGGAGCGATAAACAGCAACGACGCAATGGCGAAAAACCAGCGCTCCCACGTGCGCATTCCAGTCAAAAAATATGCCGAGAAGGATGCTGACAACAATACTAAGCCAACCATACAACCACTCAACGTGATCACAAAATCTTGCCAAGTAAAGCCTTTCAACACCAACAAGAGCGAAGGCGAGAATACAAACACAAAGGGCACAAGCAGTTTGCTAATACCAAGTCTGAACGCAGTGTTCCCTGTTTGAAATGGATCGCTTCCGGCCATGCCCGCCGCAGCATATGCAGCCAGCGCAACAGGCGGCGTTAAGTCGGCAAGAATCCCGAAATAGAAAACGAACATATGCGCAGCGAGTGGTTGCACGCCCAATTGAACTAGCGTCGGTGCAGCCACAGCAACCATGATGATGTAGTTGGCCGTCGTTGGAATCCCGCAGCCCATCAAAATGCAAACGATCCCTGTCATGGTTAGCGCTGCAATCAGGGTCAATGTTTGCGTATTCGCCATAAAGTCCGGCAGCACAGCAGACATCGCTCCTGCTATTGCCTGCGATGCGGCGATCACGATAAACGACACCTTAAAACCCACACCCGTCAGTGTCACGACACCAATCACAATGCCAACGGTACCCGCCGCCGCACCAACTGCAAGCGCGTACTTAGCACCAATCTCGAAAGCGTCATAGAGATCACGCCAGCGCAAGCGCTGCGCTGGGTTAAGCATACCGACCACGATACACGCCGTGATACCAGCGAATGCTGCTAAATAAGGTGTGCGGCCACTAACCAGCACGCCAATCAAAACAAACAAAGGGATTAGCGTAGGCCAGCGCTTGCGAAATGACTCTTTCAGCTTTGGCATCTCTTCTTCAGTCAGGCCACGCAAATTTTGCCGCTTTGCCTCAAAGTGCACCTGCATGAACATGCCGAAAAAATACAAGAACGCAGGAAACGCGGCTGCTAATGCTATGTCTTGGTAGGGGATATTGAGGAACTCGATCATCAAGAACGCAGCAGCGCCCATGATTGGTGGCGTAATCTGGCCGCCGGTACTTGAGGCTGCTTCAACTGCCGCCGCAAAGTGTCGCGGATAGCCCACACGAATCATCGCGGGAATTGTCAACGAACCCACCGTCACTGCGTTAGCGATAGAAGAGCCCGACAACATGCCGAACATCGCCGAGCCTACGACGGAAACCTTCGCAGGCCCGCCTGCGTAACGACCCGCAACGGCAGAGGCCACATCCAGAAACAATTGGCCCAGGCCAATGCGTGTTGCCAAAACACCAAACAATACAAAGTGGAAAACATAGGTCGCCACAACGCCTACGGCCACACCATATACGCCCTGGCTAGTCAGGTACATATGGTTAACAATCTGCGGCCAGGTGTTACCAGCATGCTTGAGCAAACCGGGGAAACTTTGCCCGAACATGGCATATGCCATAAAGACAATCGCGATGACCGGCAGCGGCCAGCCCATCGCTCGGCGCGTACCTTCAAGTAGGCCCACCATCAAAATCGTACCCATTGCCACATCAAGTGTTGAAGGGTTGCCAACCTTGAACGCTAGCTCTTCAAAAATATATGGGATATATAAAACGGTGAGCGCCAACGCAAATGCAATGACCCAATCAAACAAAGGCACTCCGCCCGGGGCGAACCACGTCGACTTAGGCGTTCGGTTGTATGCAGTCTTATTAAAGCCAAAAACCAAGAAAATCAGGCTCAGTACAAAAGCCAAATGCACGCCACGGTGTGTCGACTCTCTAAGCAAGCCGAAACCCGCGGTGTAATAATGAAACGCAGATAAGGAAACCAACAGAACCGACACAATCCAAGTCGCAACTGGGGTGAGAGGTCGAAACCGAATTTCGGGATCAAATTTTTCCGTTAACGCCTGTGCTTTGGCTTCATCGATTTGCATACAAACTCTCTTCCAATTGTTAAGGGCGGTATCACGCTCACGCGCTCACCGCCCTAGAGACTAAATGCCTTACTTGAGACAGCGCACCTTAGTGCCTGCGCTGAATAACGAGTTACTTCAACAAGCCTATTTCTTTATAAAACTTCTCTGCGCCTGGATGGAAAGGAATCCCCGCACCGACCACCGCATTGGCTGGAGTGATGAACTTGCCCTTTGCATGACCAGCTGCGAGCGCCTTTTGTGCCGCTTCTGAGTAAACAGCTTTGACGATGTTATATACAACCGACTCTGGCTGCTTAGCAGACGTAACCCACTGCGCATTCACAGAAATGGTTTTAACTTCACCAATGCCCTGATATGTTCCGGCAGCAATCGTGTCTGCAGTAAAGAAGCGCTGCTGACTCATCAGTTTCTCGATTTCCGGTCCAACGATCGGCACGAGCTCAACACCACCAGCGCCAGTTGCCAATTCTGCAATTGCTGCAATCGGTGCGCCACCCACAACGAAGAAGGCATCCAAACCGCCGTCTTTCATTTTTTCACCGGCTTGGCTGTGCTTCAGATATTCAGCTTTCACATCTTTGTCGGTCATACCGTAGGCGCCCATAATCAAACGCACGTCGACTAAGGTGCCCGAGCCAGGCTCATCCATCGACACACGCTTGCCGCGCAGATCAGCAACTGACTTGATGCCCGAACCTTTTTTAACGACAAGATGAATGCTTTCAGGATAAAGCGTTGCCATCAAGCGCAAGTCTGCTGCTTTAGGCTTACCTTCAAACGTTCCTGTTCCGCTAAATGCCCAAAAGGCGACGTCTGACTGACTGAATCCAGACTCAAGTGAACCGCCCACGATGCCGTTTACGTTTGCAACCGAACCATTTGTAGCGACAGCCGAAGCAATCAACTTGCCTGGTTGTGTCACCAAGTTGCCGATCATGCCGCCAACTGGGTAATAGGTACCGCCCGTTCCACCCGTACCGATACGGAAGAACTGTTGCGCCTGCACGGGTGCTGCCACAGCAGCCACGATAGCCGCCGCGCTTAGAACTTTGATCCAGGATTTAAATGACATGAGAGAACTCCCTGTTAATGATATCCAATTGTGACATAAAAATTCCTTATTGTTCCAGGCTAATTAACACTGCGCCTTCAGCAACCTGCTCGCCAACAGCAAAATAAATATTTTCTACGACGCCATCCACACCCGCCATGATGGTGTGCTCCATTTTCATGGCCTCCATCACCAAGAGTGCTTGGCCACGCTTTACTTTTTCACCCGCCTTCACCTCAATCGCAATGATTTTTCCAGGCATCGGTGCAGTCAAGCTGCCAGCGTGATCGGCCTCCGCCTGACCCGCACTCGCAAGTGGGTCCTTCAAGGTGAGCGTCTCGCCTTTACCCGATACGAAGACATCGAAACGAGCCCCTTGGCGAACGACTGTTCCTGCTACGCGGGTGCCACGTATCAAGAGCGTGATACGAACCGCGCCATCTGCACCGTCTGTCTTCGATGACATCTCAACAGCCGCGCTCTGTCCATCCACGGCCAAAGACGTTACACCTTCAACCACCTCAATCACGACACTTTGTACGCTCTCGTTATCTTGAAAACTCAATGTCCGTTGATAACGTCCATCGACACGCCAGCCACAACGCTCGGCCCACGGATCTGTCGTCGGCGTAGTCCCCGCCTTTTCTTGTTCGAGAACAGCTGCGCAAGCAAGCAGCAAGGCTTCACGCGTCGCAGGTTGTGGCGCCGGCAATAATGTCTCGCGTCGTCGTTCAATGAGTCCTGTATCTAAATCCGCGTCGGCAAACGCTTCGTCAGCCATCAAACGGCTCAAGAACGCAACGTTCGTATGCACGCCAACGATTTGTGTTGCAGCAAGCGCGCGTAACATTCTGGCGCGTGCCTGTTCTCGATCGGCGCCGCGAACAATCAGCTTTGCGATCATCGGGTCGTAATAGGGGGAGATCGTGTCGCCCGCGCGCACGCCACCGTCAACACGAACGTCAGCATTCACAAACGCGTCGTGCTCCGGAAATTCCAAATGGACCAAGCGTCCAATCGAAGGGAGGAAGTCTTTGTCGGCATTCTCAGCATAGATACGCGCTTCTATTGAATGGCCGCAACGTTGCAGTTCTTGTTGCGTCTTCGGCAAGCGCTCACCCGCTGCAACGCGCAACTGCCACTCCACCAAATCCATTCCTGTAATCATCTCCGTCACAGGATGCTCAACCTGCAGACGGGTATTCATTTCCATAAAATAGAATCGGCCATCGGGCTCGGCAATAAACTCGACCGTCCCCGCTCCAACGTAATGCACAGCGCGCGCAGCGGCTATTGCCGCCTCTCCCATTTCCTGACGACGTGCATCAGTCATGCCAGGGGCAGGCGCCTCTTCAATTACTTTTTGATGGCGACGCTGCACTGAACAATCGCGCTCAAATAAATAAACATGTTGATTGTGGGTATCAGAAAAAACTTGTATTTCAATATGGCGCGGCTTTTGCAAATATCGCTCAATCAACACCTTATCGTCACCGAAACTTGCAATTGCCTCTCGCTTACAAGAAGCCAGTGCAGCGATAAAATCTTTAGACTGCGTGACGATTCGCATACCTTTTCCACCGCCACCAGCGCTTGCTTTAATCAGGACGGGGTAACCCATCGCATCCGCTTGCTGCTGCAAAAATTCGGGCGCCTGTTCATCGCCGTGATACCCCGGGACAAGCGGCACACCCGCCTTTTCCATCAAGGTCTTCGCAGCAGATTTGCTACCCATGGCGGCGATCGCTGACGCAGGCGGTCCAACAAAACAAATGCCTGCTTTGGCACATGCCTGAGCAAATGCTTCGTTTTCCGACAGAAAACCATACCCGGGATGAATCGCCTGCGCACCGTGTTCAAGTGCGACCCGCAAGATGTCATCGGCCTTTAAATAGCTTTCACTCGCAGGCGCTGGACCTAAGCGAACGGCCACGTCACAGGCGGCCACATGTTTTGATTCAGCATCGGCATCGGAATACACCGCGATCGTCTTAATCCCAAGACGACGCGCTGTCGCTGCAACACGGCAGGCAATTTCACCGCGGTTTGCAATCAATAAAGTAGTAAACACGCTGATTCCTTATGGATGCGTTACATACGAAACACGCCAAAGCGCGTCTCGGGAATAGGGGCGTTCATTGCGGCCGACAAGCCCAGAGCCAGTACACGACGTGTGTCAGACGGCGCAATGACACCATCATCCCAAAGCCGCGCGCTTGCATAATAGGGATGACCTTCGCGCTCGTACTGGTCGCGGATAGGAGCTTTAAATGCAGCCTCCTGCTCCGCACTCCAAGTCTCACCCTTGGCCTCCATGCCCTCGCGTCGTACGGTCGCGAGAACACTCGCAGCCTGCTCGCCACCCATCACAGATATACGCGCGTTCGGCCACATCACCAATAATCGTGGAGAAAACGCGCGGCCACACATGCCGTAGTTTCCTGCCCCAAACGAGCCACCAATAATGACAGTGAATTTAGGTACGGCAGCAGTCGCGACGGCAGTCACCATTTTGGCGCCATGCCGTGCAATGCCTTCATTCTCGTACTTGCGTCCAACCATAAAACCAGTAATGTTTTGCAAGAACACCAGCGGAATCTTGCGTTGTGCGCATAACTCAATAAAGTGCGCGCCTTTTTGTGCAGACTCTGAAAAAAGAATGCCGTTGTTTGCAACAATGCCGACCGGCATGCCGTGAATATGTGCAAACCCGGTAACAAGCGTTGTGCCAAAGCGCGCTTTGAATTCATCAAAGGCCGAATCATCCACAATGCGCGCGATGATTTCGCGTACATCGTAGGGTTTGCGTGTATCGAGCGGCACAATGCCATCGATTTCTCGCGCGTCATAACGCGGCGGCTTGACCGGCAGGATAACCTGCTCACTCGGCTTTTTGCGATTAAGGTTTTTGACGGCATCACGTGCGAGCTGCAGCGCATGGTGATCATCTGCCGCGAGATGATCTGCAACACCAGACAAGCGTGTATGTACATCCCCACCGCCTAAATCTTCAGCGCTCACCTGTTCGCCTGTAGCCGCCTTAACCAAAGGAGGTCCACCCAGAAAGATCGTCCCTTGATTGCGTACGATGATTGATTCATCGCTCATCGCAGGAACATAAGCACCACCCGCCGTGCAAGAACCCATCACGACAGCGATTTGCGCAATCCCCTGCGCAGACATATTGGCTTGGTTGTAAAAGATTCTGCCAAAGTGGTCTCG
>JBEDEU010000087.1:0-7725 GCA_041175585.1 Pseudomonadota bacterium
TTTCGGCAGGCATCAATATTCTCCAAAGAGCCGGTTGAAAGATCGTCCACAACATGCACGCTATCACCTTTGTTTAGGTGATATTGCGCCAAGTTTGATCCGATAAAGCCTGCACCGCCTGTGATAAAAATATGCAATAGTTTCTCAATTAAAGGTTATACGCACACCGATTTGTCCGCCGGTGCGTTGATAAAAATCGCCTTGCATTCCGTGCCAGAGTGCAGCAGTGATACCGACGCGTTTACTTGCCCAATACAGTCCATCGACTTGTAGATAGTTTGTTTTGATGGAGGCCAACGCACCAGGCGCGACAACCATTGGTTCCATACCGAATGCGTAAGAAACGCCAACTTTGTTTAAGTTGTCACCGACCCATTGCGCCTGTAAAACTTGACCGTAGGCAGGTTGGACACCATTGATTGTGGAGAGTAGTGCCGTGTACGCGAAACGAAAGTTTCCAACGTACTTCTCAAGACCGAGCTTGTAGATTGCAGTCTGTGATTCGAGGTATTGGCGCTGACTCGTACCGATGGTGTAACCAAAGCCGTTGGGTAAACGTCCGTTCCAGATAACGCCCGCGCTGCTTTTGGCTAGATACACTGCGTTGGCTGCATAACCAAGTTCTAAGTTGATTACACCGCTCGTTAGCGGATAGGCGTACACCCCAGAGATCGCTTGATCAGTGATGCCATAGCGCTTAACATTATCAACTTGGACGTTAAACATGCCTCGGTGTTGCAGCGGCACGAATACGTTTACGTATTGGCTGTCCCAAGTTTGATAGCCATTTGTCAGGTGATCGGTGGTGTACCCAGCTTCGACATAAGGTTTGGAGTCAAATACCGACGGTCTTTGATAGGCAAGCTCTTCAAGCGGAGTGATCTCTGTTTGAATTGTGCTGACGCCGAGAGTTGCGGGTTGTGCGTGCGGCGGTGGCGCGTAAAGCGTGATGATTGCCGTCAGCAAACCGGCAGAGCGGAACCGCTTTAAGTCTGTAGAACTTAGGCGCAGTTTAGGCCTCATGTGGATCCGTTTAAGTTTTTATTAGTATAAGCGTATCTTTAAGGTTTTAGTCAGCTTTAGAACTAATTAATTTTTTGTGATCAAGGATTGCGAGTTCAATGCGTAAAACATTTAAAAAGTCTTCCCTTGTTGCGGCGATGCTCGCCACGGGTTTGATCTCTACAGCGACTATTGCTGCTGGGCCGCCGAATATTGTCGTGATTTGGGGCGATGACATTGGTCAGAGCAATATTTCGGCCTATTCCAACGGGCTGGTAGGTTATCGGACTCCCAATATCGACAGCATTGCGCGCGAGGGTATGTTGTTTACCGACTACTACGCTGAGCAAAGCTCAACAGCTGGTCGTTCTTCTTTCATTACTGGCCAGGCTGTGGTGCGCACTGGCTTATCGAAGGTCGGTTTGCCTGGAGCGAAGCTTGGTTTGCAAAGTGAGGACGTGACGCTTGCGACCTTGCTCAAGTCACGTGGTTACGTCACAGGCCAATTCGGTAAAAATCACCTTGGTGATCGGGATGAGCATCTTCCTTGTAACCACGGCTTTGATGAGTTCTTTGGCAATCTCTATCACTTGAATGCGGAAGAAGAGCCTGAACACCGTGATTATCCAAAAGACCCGGAGTTTAAGAAGAAGTATGGACCGCGTGGCGTCTTGAAATGTAAAGCTGGTGGCGCGATTGAAAATACCGGCCCGCTGACAAAGAAGCGGATGCAATCGATCGATGATGAGATCGTGGCAGGCGCGAATGATTTTCTTGAGCGCGGAGCAAAAAGCGGTAAGCCCATCTTTACGTGGATCAACACCACGGGTATGCACTTTCGCACCCACATCGATCCAAAAATTGCAGGGCAGGCGGGCAAGTGGCTTGGCGAATACGCGGATGCCATGGTTGAGCATGACAAGCGTGTCGGTCGCGTATTGCAAAAGATTAAAGATCTCGGTCTAGCCGAGAACACCATTGTTATCTACTCTACCGACAATGGCGTCCACATGAATTCATGGCCAGACGCGGGCATGACACCTTTCCGCGCTGAGAAGAACACAAACTGGGAGGGGGCATATCGCGTTCCCGCCATGATCAAGTGGCCAGGCAAGATTCAGCCAGGCTCGGTTTCGAACGGTATCGTTTCAGGCTTGGATTGGCTGCCGACTTTGGTGGCCGCAGCAGGCGATGATCAGATCAAAGAGAAGTTGAAGAAGGGCACAAAAATCGGTGCCAAAGACTATAAGGTGCACCTTGATGGCTACAACCAGTTGCCATACCTGACGGGTAAGTCGGGCAAGAGTGCGCGGAATGAGTTCTTTTACTTCAACGATGATGGTCAGCTCGTAGCCTTGCGTTACGACAACTGGAAGGTTGTCTTCTCTGAGCAAGAAGCCAAAGGAACGATGCGTTTGTGGGCACAGCCTTTCACACCGCTGCGCGTTCCCAAGCTCTTTAACTTGCGCTTGGATCCGTACGAACGTGCTGATCAAACATCCAATACTTATTATGATTGGTTGATCGATCACGCATTCTTATTTGTTCCAGCCCAAGAGATGGTGGCGCAGTTTTACTCGACCTTCAAAGAGTTTCCACCGCGTCAAAAGGCTGCAAGCTTCTCGATCGATCAGATCATGCAGCAACTTGAGAAGCCAGCGAGTAATTAAAAGCGTTTACTTCCAGCTCGTCTGGGAGTCAAACGGATAAACCGGGCGGTCTAGCTTCTTGTACGGGAAGCGAGAGTAATCCGCACCGGTGACGCCGCCGCCGTCGCACTCGACGAGTGCTTTGGCGATTGGTACGAAAACGGGTCGGCAGTACATACGCGACTTCAACAGAATAAAGCGGTGTTTTGGTGCATCGATCCCGATGTGACTGAAGATCCCCAGATCCCAATGCTCTTGCGGTGTTTCCGTGACCATCACTTTTGCTTGTGGTGTGTCTAGACAAACCGTCCGGCCCATGTAAATCCGTTGACCTGTATAGGTTGGGCCTGAGACCACATATTGCCCATCAGTGATCTTTGACACCACACCGGTCAGTAAGCGCGGTGGATTCGTGATGCCGAGTTGGGTGAGTGGCACTTTGTCGCCGATGGGTAAGGTCACTGTGGCGCCTAAGCCTGCAGCGATCAGTTGCGCGACTGCCTCGGGGTCACAAATTGGCCCCACAACGATATCTTCTAAGCCTTGCTTCAGTGCCTCGTGCAGCACGTTCATGTCGTCACAGGTACCACCCGACATACAGTTATCACCATGGTCTAACAGTAAGACGGGGCCGGTGCCGGGTGCAGCTGCGAGATCCTTGGCGCGAGCGATAGAATCCGCAAGTGGCTCGTTTTTGTAAATGAAGCCTGCGCGATTCTTCCAGATGTAATCGGCGATTTCCTGTGCAGCGGCTTCAGCGGCCGCTTGATCATTATTGCTGACTACGACAACACTGATGCAGGGTGCGGCGATATCCGCCAAGGCAAAGCCGGCTAATACCGATGCGCCGAGGATTCCTTTTTTCTCAGCGGCTTTGGCCAGCTGCACAGCTTCGTGCATGGGTCCTTGATCTGTTCTGCTACAGAGCGTATTCAAGATCAAAGGTAGACGTCGCCAAGCGATGGTCGGTCGAATTTTCTTGTTGATCATGTTCACTAACAGGCGTCCCGCATGTTCACCGGTCTCGTACATATCAACGTGCGGATAGGTCTTAAAGCTGATGACAATATCGCTGTTGTTAATGATCTTATCGGTCATTTTTCCATGCAGATCGAGCGCGACAGCGATAGGTGCGTTCGGTAGGGCTTTACGCACGCGTTCAAGCAGATCACCTTCACCATCGTCGGAATTTTCTGCCACCATCGCGCCGTGTAAGTCGAGCGCAACGGCATCACAGCCTTCGGCTGCTGCAACGATCGTGTCACTTAAATGGGTGTAGGCCTTAGCGCAAACAGACCCGCTGGGGTTGGCTGTAGCACTGCAGGCGACAACAACTTCGTGGCCTGCTGCCTCAAGGACGTCAATAAAGGCCGCGATCCCAGTGCGAGTGCCTTTTGATGCTACGTATGCTTCTGCACCATACAAGGGTCCGTTGTCACCGAAAGACTTCAAGGGGGTTGCAATAGGCGAGAACGTATTGGTCTCGTGATTCATGCGGGCAACAAGGATTTTCATGATTTTTTAAATGTTAGTTAGTGTTCGTGCTGATTTAGCGCAGTACCCAAGCCCCGTTACTTTTAATTTCCTTGTGCATGGCGTCTGGCGCGAGATCAATGCCGCCTGGCCAGGTCACCGCACCGGATTCTATATGCGCTTGAGAAAAAAATGCGGGATCCTTTAAGGAGGCGAACACTCCTGTCAGGTGGGATGGCTCAAATTGAACCGTTCCGGATAAACCATCGAGAAACGTCACCTTTAGCTTAAGGTGCTCAATCAATTCGATATTCGTAACGTCCCAATACATAAAAGTCTCAAATTAATGGATCTATTGGTTTGGGTTGGCATTTTGACATACAAAGATTCCAATCATCGAGTAGCTCTGCCTGATGCAGCTTTGCCCAATCGGTGACAAGCTCCTGGGCTCTCCTTGGAAGCGTACCGCATGAAACCTCTAAAGTAATAATATTTACGGTTGCCTTAAATTCACCATACTCGACATGAAAGTGAGGAGGCGCATGGTCATTGAAAAACATCCGAATCAGGATGCCATAAAAAGTGCTAATCGTAGGCATGAATCAACTACTAAAGTTTAATGACTACGAATTTTCTACCGCTGCAGTATGGCAAGTCTATAGTTTATTTGTACTAAATCGTAACTGATTGTTTGATTTCGACTTGAACTAACGGCCTTTTGATCTAATGTCCACCGCCCATCTTCTTGTGCTCGAAACGGCTGAGTAAGCGCACGAGTGGCCAGAGCAAGACGAGGTAGAAGATTGCTGCCAATACGATTGGCGAGGGGTTGTAGACCAGTGATTGTGCGTCCCGCGCGACCCGTAACAGTTCGGGCATTGCGACCGCGCTGGCAAGCGTTGTGAGCTTGATGACTTCAATCGTGTTGCTGATCAAGTCAGGCATGACATTACGTGTTGCCTGCGGAATCTGAATATAGAGCAGGGTTTGTGTGGCCGATAGCCCCGTCGAACGCGCAGCTTCAACTTGACCGTTTGGAACGCTTTCTAAACCAGCGCGAAAGATTTCGCCGTAATAAGACGAGTTGTTCAGCATGAAGCCGATCACAACGGCTAGCAGCTTGGGGAGTTCCCAACCAAAAAATGGTGTGCCGTAGTAAATGAAAATCAGTAGGACAAGTGGCGGTAGTGCACGAAAGACGTCGATGTAGACCGCAAGGATCCCACGCGCCCAACGGTTTTTGAGGGTGATGGACAGCACACCGACCAATAACCCCGAAGCCAGCCCAAACGGGATAACAAGCGCGGAGAGCAAGAGCGTATTGAGCAACCCTTGCAACAGAAATGGCGCGACCTGAATATAGATCGGGATATTGAAGAAATTATTAAGTATCTCGTCCATGGCGTTCTCTATTGCTTCCAACGGAAACGCGTTTCGGTCCAGCGACCAAGCAACACGACAGGGATGAAGATAAAAAGGCATCCAATCGCACCAAGCATGAGTGGTGTGGCATTGCCGCTGTTACTCATAGCAGACTGGGAGTTACTCAGCACTTCGCTCAAACCAACGACAGAGCCAAGTGCCGTGCTCTTTGTGATCGCGATCACGCGATTAGTCAGCGGTGCGACAGTCAGGCGCACAGCCTGAGGTAGCACTACATACAACATACTTTGCAACCAGTTCAGGCCTGTGGAGCGTGCCGCCTCAGCTTGGCCTTTGGGAACGGATACGATACCTGCCCAGCAAATTTCTTCGACAAAGGCTGCCAGCACAAGCGAAAGGGCGAGCCAGGTGGCAGTAAATGCGGACATGGAAATCTGGATGTACGGGAATGCAAAGAACAACACCATGATGACGACCAATGGAGGCAAAGACCGCATGATGTCGGCAAAGCAGATAATGAAAAAATTAATTGGTTTGAGTTGAAGCGCACGCACGACGGCGAGCAACATCCCGACAAACAAGCCTGTCAGCGCAACAACGACGCCTAATTCGACAGTTACGACCATGCCTTTTAAGATGTCAGGCAGGTACTCCCAGGCAATCTCTAGGTTAAAAAAAGAGAAAACGAGCGCTTTTAGATCCATTGGCTTGCGTCACCCATCGTTATGCCGAGTGATCGCTTAGGCGAGCAAGAAACGCCTGGGTGCGCGCATGTTGGGGGGCACCGAAGATCTGTTGCGGTGTACCTTGTTCCACAATGGCGCCCGCATCCATGAACACAACATGGTCCGCAGCAGCACGGGCAAAGCCCATTTCATGGCTCACGACGACCATGGTCATGCCGTCGTCTTTCAGTTCACGCATGACTTTCAGTACGTCACCGACTAATTCTGGATCGAGCGCGCTTGTCGGCTCATCAAACAAAACAACCTTGGGGCGGAGCGCTAACGAGCGCGCAATACCCACACGTTGCTGCTGCCCACCGGAAAGCTGGTCTGGGAAGGATGCTGCTTTTTCGAATAACCCGACACGCTTCAGAGCGTCTAGGCCACGCTCATTTGCTTCGCTCTTTGAAAGCTTTTGCACTTTTCGCAAAGCTAGGGTGACATTGTCGAGTACCGACATATGACGATATAAATTGAAGTGCTGAAACACCATGCCAATGTCTTGGCGGATACGATTGAGATCTGCTTTCGCAGCTGTGATGTCTTCACCATCGACCAGAATCGTGCCAGCGCTTGGCTCTTCTAGTCGATTGCAACAGCGCAAGAGCGTGCTTTTGCCAGACCCGGACGGCCCGATCATGAAAACCAGTTGTCCCTTGGTGACGCTCAAGTCGATGCCCTTGAGCACTTCGTTATCACCAAAGGATTTGTGTAGACCGGTAATTTTGAGAATCGGGCTTTGCATCATGTCGTCCAGGGTCGTCTTAGCACTTTAGGTTGACAGGTGTTGGATCGTAGCCAGGCATGTTTGGTACGCCTTGGCCAGGTGTCACCGTTACTGCAGCTGATCCCGGTGCTGGTGTGAAGCCAAACCATTTCTGAGCAAGCTTAGATACTGTGCCGTTTTGCTTCAAGCATTTCAAAGCACTTGAAATGCGATCGCGACCTTCTTTGTCATCTAGGCGGAAGGCGAGCGACCAGACCAAGCCTGTCGGCAAAACATAGGTCATTTTGACAGCTGGGTTTTGCTTGGCGGCCCAAGCGGCAACGGTGTTACCCGCCATGTTGGCATAGGCCCGACCAGATTGGACAGCTTGAATGGCATCGGCGTTCGTTGCATAGACATCAAACTTGAAGCCATACTTTTCTGCATTGTCTCGTGCCCACGACTCATAAGCTGAGCCCTTGTTAACCGAGATTGTCTTGCCTTTCAGGTCGTCGAGCGACTTCATGTCAGGTGTCTTCTTATCCTGAACGAAGGCGAAGTCGGTATTCAGATAGCCTTCAGAGAACAGCAGAGCTTTGGCGCGTGCTTCGGTCACGGTTGTGGGTGCCAAAACAAAGTCGTATTTCTTGGCGTTCAGGCCAGGGATCAATGCTGAAAACTCTGTGCCATCAATGGTAATGGTGGTGCCGAGTTGTTTGGCCAACGCGTGACCCAATTCAACGTTAAAGCCGTCAATGCCACCGCCAAGTTTTGGCATGGCATGTGG
>JBEDEU010000088.1:0-7693 GCA_041175585.1 Pseudomonadota bacterium
CCTGTGCAATTGAAACTCCTACTTCGTGCAGGGTCGCTGCCCAGCGGACGGTTTGCTTGAGTTCGTCCTGTTCTCCGCGTTCAGGGAATAGACTTTCAAAGAGGGTGAGGGCGCAACGCTTGACCCGTGTCGCTTGCCGCGCATCGACGTGGTAGCGTCTGACGAAAGCGGCAACCGTTTGGTCGCGGCGGTCATGTGATTCCTCACGTCCAGCCAGATCGACCAACACGCCTAGACGCAAGGCGCCGTCACCGGTCTGCATCCGTTCTACGCCCATCTCGTCGAAAAACGCACTCATGATGGCGAGACCACCGGTTAAAACCTCTGCGCGTTCCGTTTTAATGCCTGGCAATTGGTCAGGAATGACCCGACCGCTGCGGACAAGCTTGGCTTTTAGGCGCTCGAGCCCGTCGCGTGTAATACCGTCTTTAGAAAACTTCCCTTCTGTCAGGATGGCATATAGGGCTTTTGCTGTGCCCGAGGAGCCGTAGGCAACATCCCAGCCCATTTTGCGATAGGGCTTGGTGATGGGCTCTATTTCGCGGCGGGCGGCGACCTCCGCGAGTTTGAGAGAATAGGCATCGATTTTGCCGTCTGGAAAAAATTTGCGGCTAAAGCTCACGCAGCCCATATAAAGTGACGACATCAAAACCGGCTCGTCCCCTTTGCCGATAATGACTTCAGTAGAGCCACCGCCGATATCGACGACCAAGCGCTTTGTTTGCGAGACGGGGAGGGTGTGGCTGACACCGGTGTAAATTAGACGGGCCTCTTCTCGGCCCGCAATCACCTCGATAGGAAACCCCAACGCAGCTTCTGCTTCTGGAAGAAAGTCTGCAACGTTACGCGCCACGCGAAAGGTGTTTGTCGCCACCGCGCGCACACGATCTGGGTGAAAGGTACGTAGGCGGTCACCGAAGATGTGTAATACCTCGATCGCGCGGTTAATTGACTCTTGGTTGAGCATCTTTGCCGAATCAAGACCCGCCGCCAACCGCACGGTCTCTTTGAGGCGGTCAATCTGGTAGATGTGTTTGGTGCCGTTTTGCTCGGCGACCCGCCCAATTGAGAGCCTAAAGCTGTTTGAGCCGAGGTCAACGGCCGCAAGCAGGTTTTTCATAAAATCCAGCCAAAGTGTGTTTGATGCCATTATAAAAGGCTATTGTGTCAAATCACTGTAATCTTCAGGGATTAAAAGACAGACCTAACTGAATAGGTTTTTACCCATGCCTGCCCGCAAAAAGCCCGAGCCCCTGTATTTCAATCGAGAACTATCACTGCTCAAATTTAATGAGCGTGTGCTGGCCATGGCTGAACTCGCCGATACGCCCGCGCTGGAGAAATTGCGCTATGTGTGTATCGTGGGTTCGAACCTAGATGAGTTCTTTGAGATCCGGGTATCCAGCCTCAAAGCCCAGATTGCGCAATATCCCAATGTTGTGGGGCCTGACGGCATGACGGCTGAGTGGGCCTTCGAACAGGTGCAGCAGGCCGTGCATGCCTTGGTCGCTAGGCAGTACGCTCTGCTCAATGACAAGGTGCTTCCCGAGCTCAAAGCCTCTGGTGTCGTCCTACACCATGCTTCGGAGTGGAATAAAGCGCAGACCACGTGGGCGCGTGAAGTGTTTCATCGCGATGTGATGCCGCTGCTCACGCCCATTGGTTTGGATCCTGCTCATCCGTTTCCACGGGTCTATAACAAGAGCCTTAACTTTATTGTCCCCTTGTCGGGTACTGATGCCTTCGGGCGCAAGGCAACGATTGCGATTGTTCAAGCGCCACGGGCGCTGCCGCGCTTAATCAAGATGCCTCCTAGTGTGTCTGGCCACCCCCATGGCTTTATTTTATTGACGGGGTTTTTGCGTGCATTTGTGGGGGAGTTGTTTCCCGGCATGCATATGGAAGGTTGTTACCAATGGCGTGTCACACGAAACAGTGATTTGTTTGTGGACGAGGAGGAAGTGACTAATCTTCGTCAAGCGCTGCAAGGTGAGTTGTCGCAGCGTAACTTTGGGTCGGCTGTGCGACTCGAGATTGATCACAATACTCCCGAGCATATCGAATCGTTTTTACAAAAAGAGTTTGCTCTCACGCCCGCCGACACATATCGCGTGAATGGACCCGCAAACGTTGCGCGATTGATGCAGATTTGTAATTTAGTTAAAGCGTCTGATTTATTATTTCCCGAATTTCAAGGCAAGATACCCGCCCCGTTTAATCTGTTAGCGGGTAGGCCTGGCGCAATGTTTGAACTGATCGCGAAAGGGGATCGACTATTGCACCATCCCTATCAGTCTTTCCAGCCGGTGGTTGATTTTTTGACTGCGGCAGCGACCGATCCGGATGTTGTTGCGATTAAGCAAACAATCTATCGCACTGGCGAAGACTCTGAGTTGATGCGTTTGCTTCTTGCGGCAGCAAAGTCAGGGAAAGAGGTGACGGTTGTTGTGGAGTTGATGGCGCGCTTTGATGAACAGACCAACATCAATTGGGCAGCTCGACTTGAAGAGGTGGGGGCGCATGTTGTCTACGGTGTAGTAGGTCACAAAACACACGCCAAAATGGCTTTGGTACTGCGTCGAGAAAAAGGGCGCATCCGTCGTTATGGTCATCTCGGTACCGGTAATTATCATCTTCGTACAGCGAGTCTCTATACGGACTTTGGACTGCTTACCGCAGACCCCAAGCTGTGTGAGGACATGGATCAGGTTTTTTCGCAGCTCACAGGGCTGGGAGAACGCCGTACCTTGAGGCACTTGCTGCAGGCGCCATTCACGTTGCACAGTTCGGTCATCGCGATGATCCGTGCCGAGGCGCGGGCTGCCCGCGCCGGCAAGCCAGCGCGCATTCGCGCAAAAATGAATTCGTTACTTGAGCCTATCGTCATCCAGGAGTTGTATAAGGCGAGCCAGGCAGGGGTGAAGATTGATTTGGTTGTCAGGGGTGTCTGTGCCTTGCGCGCTGCTGTGCCTGGTTTGTCAGAGAACATCACAGTGCGGTCGATTGTGGGTCGATTCTTAGAGCACTCTCGCGTGTTTTATTTTTATGCGGGTGGTGAAGAAAAGGTCTATCTCTCATCGGCAGACTGGATGGATCGCAATTTCTTTCGTCGAGTGGAGGTCGCGTTTCCCATTAATGACAAGAACCTCAAAAAACGCGTCATCGATGAAGCCTTTACTTACGCCTTAAAAGATAATGTGCGTGCTTGGATTCAGCAGCCAGATGGTTCTTATGCGCTAGTGCGCCGGCGTGGTGCGGCTTTTTCCTTGCATCAGCACTTAATTGATAAACTAGGTACGTAGCTAAGCATTATTTTATTTTGATTGTGTCGTGGATTGTCACAATTCCGTCATGTTGGCCCTCTACCATTCGGCCTGATTTAGCGAAAGAGTCTCTTTCAACGATTTTTGAGGAACGACAGATGATCAAACGTGCACTCCTTTCATTGACAGCCGGCCTAGTTATGACTGGCGCGGCTCTAAGCAGCCACGCAGCCGATATAACCGGTGCAGGCGCTACCTTCCCGTATCCGATCTTTGCCAAGTGGGCAGAGGTTTACAAAAAAGCTGAAAACGTGGGTTTGAATTACCAATCGATTGGTTCCTCAGGTGGTCTGCGTCAAATTCGTGCCAAGACAGTAACTTTTGGCGCGTCAGATGCGCCGGTCACTGGTGAGCAGTTAGACAAAGACGGCATGGTGCAGTTTCCAGTGATTCTGGGTGGTGTGGTGCCCGTCATCAACGTTGAGGGCTTTAAGCCTGGTGAATTGAAAATCAACGGCGCGACCTTGGCTGAAATCTTCATGGGTAAGATTTCGAAATGGAATGATCCCAAGCTGGTTGAATTGAATCCTGGCAAGAAGTTACCTGACCAGGCAATCACTGTCGTGCATCGCGCTGACGGCTCTGGCACAACGTTTATTTTTACGGACTATTTGTCAGTTGTCAGCAAAGAATGGGCTGATAAAGTCGGTAAAGGTGCGGCAGTGAAGTGGCCTGCAGGCAGTTCGGTGGGTGGCAAGGGTAATGAAGGCGTAGCCGCAAACGTTGCCCGTGTAAAAGGTTCGATCGGCTATGTGGAGTTTGCTTACGCCAAGCGCAACAAGATTCCTCATCTACAAATGCAAAATAAGAATGGTAAGTTTGTAGAGCCAGACGACGCCACATTTGCAGCGGCAGCGGCTGATGCAGATTGGTTTAGTGTTCCTGGGATGGGTATCTCCTTGGTTGAGCAAAAGGGCGATGCTGCCTGGCCGATCACTGGTGCTTCGTTTGTCTTGATGTACAAAGATCCCGTTAACAAAGCTGCATCCAAAGATGTCTTAAAGTTCTTTACTTGGGCGTTTAAAGACGGCAAGCAGATGGCGCTGGATTTGGACTATGTTCCATTGCCTGATGTGTTGACCAAGGCCATCGCAGAAAAAGTTTGGTCGCAAATCAAGCACTAATAGACCGCGCACCAAAAGACCAAGCACCAAGGAGTAGTTATTAATGAGTCAAATCCTTGCGGATAAAAGCATGATGGAACCGCGCATGCTTGCCGTGGTCAAGAAGCAGCGTATTCAGGATTTTTTGTTTCACAAGATTACGTTGCTCTTTTCGGTGCTGGTTTTGCTGGCCTTGGCAGGGATTCTCGTGTCCCTGCTGGTCAGTGCATGGCCTGCTTTTCACAAATTCGGAATTGGTTTCATCTGGCGCGTTGAGTGGGACATCATCAACGAAGAGTTCGGAGCGATGATTGCCATTTACGGCACAGTCGTCAGCTCGGTGATCGCGCTGTTATTGGCAGTCCCCCTGGCTTTTGGTATTGCTGTTTTTTTGACCGAAACTTGCCCCCTGTGGTTGCGCAGACCCCTAGGTACAGCAATCGAGTTACTCGCCGCCGTCCCCTCCATTATTTATGGGATGTTTGGGCTCTTTATCTTTGCGCCGCTTTTTGCCGAGTACGGCCAGCCTGCGTTGCAATCGACGCTTGGTCAAATGCCCTTGATCGGCCCACTTTTCGGTGGCGCGATGAATGGCATCGGGTTATTAGCGGCAGGTATCATCCTCGCGTTCATGATTTTGCCGTTCATCGCAGCGGTGATGCGCGATGTATTTGAAATCGTTCCGCCGATATTGCGCGAGTCCGCTTATGGTCTCGGTTGCACCACATGGGAAGTTGTCCGGTATATCGTGCTTCCGTACACCCAGAAAGGTGTGATCGGCGGCGTGATGTTAGGACTGGGTCGTGCCCTAGGCGAGACTATGGCCGTCACCTTCGTGATTGGCAATTCTCAACGTCTAAGCGAATCTCTTTTTGCGCCAGGGACTTCCATTGCTTCGACCCTTGCGAACGAGTTTGGCGAAGCCGATGATTTCCATCTCTCCACGCTATTTGCGTTGGGCTTCTTACTTTTCGTGATCACCTTCGTGGTCTTGTCTATCGCAAAAATCATGATTCTGCGAGCAGAAAAAGCACAGGGAGCGCGTACTTAAATGCCGACGTCAAATCTCCCGAACGTGTCTCGCGCTGACAATATTGACATCAATTTATATCGCCGGCGCAAGTTTTCAAACTACCTTGGGCTATGTCTTTCCATGATGTCGATGGCAATTGGCTTAATTGCATTGCTATGGATTCTGCTTGTGTTGTTTAAACACGGCTTCGCTGGATTGAGCTGGGCAATCTTTACCGAGTCGACTCCGGCTCCCGGCTCGGACGGAGGAGGCTTGGCAAATGCGATTGTCGGCAGTCTGATGATGATCGGTGTTACGGCTCTTATTGCAACGCCCGTTGGAATTTTTGCGGGGGTGTATTTGGCTGAGTTCGGTGATCGCAGCATTGTGGCGTCAGTGACCCGGTTTGTTACCGACATCATGTTGTCTGCACCATCAATCGTTCTTGGTTTGTTTGTCTACGCGATTCTCGTTGCGCAGGTTAAGCATTTTTCTGGTTGGGCGGGGTCTTTTGCCTTAAGTCTTATCGCGATTCCTGTGGTGATTCGTACGACTGAAAATATGCTGCGCTTGGTTCCTGGCAGCCTGCGTGAAGCTGCCTATGCATTGGGTGCCCCGCGCTGGAAGGTGACAAGCTATGTGACGCTGCGTGCCGCGCGCGCTGGAATTTTGACGGGGTTATTGTTGGCGCTCGCGCGTATTAGCGGAGAGACTGCGCCGCTGCTCTTCACTGCGTTGAATAATCAGTTCTTCTCAACCAATATGAATGCGCCGCTAGCTAACTTGCCCGTTGTGATCTTTCAGTTTGCGATGAGTCCCTACGAGAACTGGGTCAACTTGGCTTGGGCGGGCGCCCTGATCATTACGCTCACGGTCTTGTTGCTCAATATTATTGCGCGCGTGTTGCTGCGTGAAAAGAAATCTGGGCATTAATTCATCGATCCCTCTGGAATATGTGTATATGAATAATCAAGCTAACTCCAAGCCCCTCGCAAATGCGATTGAAGTTCGGGATCTGAATTTCTACTACGGAAAGTTTCAAGGGCTTAAAAATATCGATCTCGATATCGCTGAGCGCAAGGTGACTGCGTTTATCGGACCATCGGGTTGTGGCAAATCAACGTTGCTGCGCGCGATCAATCGTATGTACAGTTTGTATCCAGGTCAGAGGGCAGAGGGACAGATTAATTTTTATGGCCAGAATATTCTCGATCCCAAGCAAGATTTGAATATGCTGCGCGCACGCATCGGGATGGTGTTCCAAAAGCCGACGCCTTTCCCTATGTCGATCTACGACAACATCGCTTTTGGTGTGCGTCTCTATCAAAGCTTGAATAAAGCCGACATGGATGAGCGTGTGGAATGGGCGCTCACGAAGGCGGCCTTGTGGGGTGAGGTTAAAGATAAGCTCAACCAAAGCGGCTTGTCGCTATCAGGTGGGCAGCAGCAGCGCCTTTGTATCGCGCGCTCGGTGGCTGTGAAGCCCTCGGTGATTTTGCTTGATGAGCCGACTTCCGCTCTTGATCCGATTTCAACAGCAAAAGTTGAGGATCTTTTGCATGAGCTAAAGGCGGACTACACCGTTGCGATCGTTACGCACAACATGCAGCAGGCTGCGCGGGTGTCTGACTTTACTGCCTTTATGTATCTCGGTGAGTTGGTGGAGTTCGGTGCCACAGATAAGATATTTGTGAAGCCTCAGCGTAAAGAAACTGAGGACTACATCACAGGTCGATTCGGCTGATGCGCTCGAAATCTGTTATAGTGTCGGTCTTCGGGGCGTAGCGCAGCCTGGTAGCGCATCTGCTTTGGGAGCAGAGGGTCGTGAGTTCGAATCCCACCGCCCCGACCAATATAAACGGGTCTTAGGTAAATACCTAAGACCCGTTTTCTATTTCACAACGACCAATTAGGGGCTTATTCTGTAAGACCTGTCTTTGTGTTCCTATAAGCTCGTCTTCCGTGCTTTTGAGCTAAGGCATAGGTCTGAGATGCTTGAAGCCTTGCTTGAGCCCGGAAAGCGTGCAACAGACCTTTTCAAGGCTCAAAATAGATGGTTGATCCCAGCCTCGGTTTTGGTCTCGACTCCGCTCACAGCTTCGTTCTCGAGCTAGGCCTCAAAGTACTTTACGCCTGCACTGACGAAGGCCGCTTTGGACTCAAAACATTGAAATGTGTCTTACGTATACGAAAGTGCGATGTACTATTTTAATGTGTCAAGATGTACTAGATAAATATACCTAATAGATTGATTT
>JBEDEU010000089.1:0-7651 GCA_041175585.1 Pseudomonadota bacterium
TTGAGATACTTTTGCTGAGTGAGCCGGTGTGGTCCAGTGAGTTTGAGGATGGGGTGCTCGAGTACAAGAATGTCTACAACGGAGATCTCGGTCGGATCGAGAATATCTCCTTCTTGTCGTATTCGACCCCGCGCGCCGCAAATGTTGATCTGGTTGAGCCACTTAAGGCGTACGATCTTGAGCTATATCTTGTAGGCGATTGTCGAGTTGCGCGAGGGCTGATGGGCGCGACACGTGATGGCCACAAGGCGGGTGAATCTGTGGGTAGGTATATAAACTTTAGAAAGGAGATGCCAATGTCGAGCACCACTGTACGTAACATTGACGTAGATACTGCACTCAAGGCGATTAAGGCTGCACGAGAAAAGGCGGGCGCCTTAAAAGTAAATATGTCCATCGCTGTATGCGATGCCGCGGGCCATCTTAAGGCGTTTGTTCGAATGGACGGTGCCTCTCTGATCTCGCTTCAAATTGCACAGGATAAGGCACATACAGCGATATCAGGTGGGATCCCTACGCATAAATGGCACGAATACATCAAAGATGATGCGCCCTTGATTCATGGCATTGTGCACACACCCAGATTCATTATTTTTGGGGGTGGCTACCCGATCATGGAGAACGGGCAGATGATTGGAGGAATTGGTTTGAGCGGTGGCCATTATTCTCAGGACATGGAATGTGCTGAGGCAGCGCTCAAGGCGATTGGTCTTGCTGACTAGGTTTAAAAAAATCTAGTCATCCAGAGAGCGATATCTGGAAACACCGCCAGCAGGACCAACAAGGTAAGCATTGCAAAAACAAAAGGCAATGATCCCACGATGACTGGGGTCATTGAGCCGCTCGATCGAAGGCTTTGTACAACAAACAGATTTAATCCGACTGGCGGCGTGATCAAGGCTGCTTCAACGAGCACGATGATAATGATTCCGAGCCAAATTGGGTCGTAGCCTAAGGCAATCATGACGGGGGCGACGATTGGAATCGTGGTGATCATCATCGATAACGTTTCCATGAAGCACCCGAGCACCAAATAAAATACAACAAGGATCACTAGCATCCATTGCGCAGAAACGCCGAGTCCCGATATTGCATTGGTCAGTGCGGTAGTTAGACCTGTCGCAGACATCACAAAATTTAGAAAGCTCGCACCGATCACGATTAGCATGATCATTGCCGAAGCGCGCATCGTGTTTTCGATAGACTCACGTATCATCGCAAGGCTCAACCGTCGGTAAGCGGCTGCAAGCGCCACCGCACCAAATACACCTAGAGCTGCAGCCTCCGTTGGCGTCGCTACACCAGCATAAATTGAGCCTACAACGAGTAAGAAAATTCCCATTGGGGGCACTAGGTGAACCAAGGCTTTAAAGCGCTCGCGCCATGTCGCGTGAATTCGCTGACCGCCCCATTGAGGTCTTGCGATGCAGGCAAATACAATCGTTGCCATAAACAGTAGAGCTAAAAGCAAGCCAGGAATAATGCCTGCAAGATAGAGCTTTGGCACTGAAGAATTCGTCAGTACGCCGTAGATGACCAAATTAATCGAAGGCGGGATCAAAATCCCAAGGGTTCCACCGGCTGCAATACTTCCTAGAAATAGAGGTTCGTTATAGCCATACTTTTTTATCTGTGGCAGCGCTACGGTCCCCACTGTGGCGGCTGTAGCGACGCTGGAGCCTGAGGTCGCGGCAAATAATGCCGAAGCCCCAATGTTTGCATGCATCAGACCACCTGGTAGCCAGGAAAGCCAAAGACTCAGTGCCGAATACATGCGTTCTGCGAACCCGGCCCGCAAAAGTATCTCACCGAGCATGATAAACAGAGGGATGGCAACAAGCAGGAATTCTGTATTGGTAGTCCAAGCCAGTTCACCCATGGCTCGAGACAGAGGTAGCATCGAATATATTTGATCCAACACTAGGCCGAGGACCCCTAGAGCCGCTCCGACAGGAATGCTCAGACCGATAAGGATCAGTAATAGGGTGAGTGCGGTCGAGATCATACTGTGCGATCCTCCTGGACGCGACGCTGTCCCGCTTGTGCTTCCTCAAGTGCTTCTTCTTTTGAGAGGCGCGCACCGGCTAACTTGTTAATGCTTTGATAATCGCCAGTCACTAGCGCACGGCTAGCGCGACTCAGCATCAGGGCCAGTACAAACACCATCCAAACCATACCGATAAACCAAAGACCTTGCGGAATCCAAAGTGGTGTCGCGAGCGGAGTGTTAGCAAAAGACTTTTGAATCCATGACGTGGTGAGCACTTCATAGGAATATCGCGTCAGCATGGTAAGAAAAACGGCCAGCGCAACGAGGGAGACCCAATCGAGTATCGCAGCTACGCGAATAGAGAAGTGCTGATAAAGAATATCAACTCGAACGTTTGCCCGCTCGAGTACGACTAGTGCCAATGACCAGGTTGTACTGATGGCGAATGCGTATCCAGATAATTCGTCGGCTCCGCCAACTGATATCGCAAATAGTTTTCGGACAATTACATCAAAACAAACAAGAGAGGCACTCAATAGCGTTAGTATGCCGCCACCCCAGACGCCCCAGCGGGAGACTGTGGTTGCCAATACAAGCATACTGTGCGATTGAGTGCCCATACTTTTGTATTACTTCTTTGCAGTAACGTTAAGTTTTTTTCCGATTGTGGCATTGAAGTCTGCCACACACTGATCGGAGCAACGCGCTGCCCACTTCGGCAAAATAACGTCACCGAGAAGTTTGTTCAGTAACGCCTTATCAGCTTCCGATGGCTTCACGAGTGTCATTTTTCCCTTTACATCGAAAGGACATCCAGGAGCACCGGTATTACAGGCATAACCCTGCTCTGTTTGTTCGTTCGCAGCATTCCACATTGTTGTCATCAAAGTATTGATGTTGGTTTGCAAGAAGGACTGAACTTTAGGATCGATTTTGTCCCAAGCTTTTTGGTTGACTGCGTGAATTTGCTGGTTCCAATTGATGGGCAGAGCCAAAAGGTGAGTGGATACTTCGTACCATTTTGCAGAGTAACCAGACAGGGATCCTGTGATAGCACAGTTCACCACCTTGTTTTGTAGGGCAGGTACGACCTCACCAAATGCGAGCGTCACACTTGTTCCACCAAGGGCTTGTATAAATTCCGCTTGGGTTCGGCTGCTTGTACGTACTTTTTTACCTTTCAGGTCATTAAGGTCTTTAATCGGTGCGTTACAAAAAATGACCTGGGCAGGATACGGTGATAAGCCAAGAATTTTTACGTTGTTATTGCCGCCGTAGAGCTTTCCGTAAACGGGTGCAAAAAGGTCGGTGATCTCACGCGCAGTTTTGACATCAGGGGCCAAACCAGGCAGGTCGATTGCTTCATTGATTGGGTTGTCGCTTGCGAAATAGGAAAGTGTCGCAGTGCCAAACTCAATCACGCCCTGGCCGATGAGTCGCATCAGTTCTGGACCCTTTAGGCCCATCTGGTTAAAGCCCTGGATCTCAGCGGTAACCTGGCCTTTGGATGCTTCCGGGATCGTCTTTGTCCAAAAAGGTTGTTCAAAGTCCTTGTAGGCTGTTAGGTTGTTTAGGCCGCCCACAACCTTTAGTTGTGTACGAGGTAGGTCTTGTGCTGCGACGTTGGTCGCCATGATTGTTGCGGCACTAACTACTGCGAGCATCAGCGTTTTCATGAATGCATCTCCTAATTAACGGGACAAAAATCTGTATCGGGTACCCGCTTAGCGTCGATACAGGGAACAGCCTGAAAGTACTTGTGTTTCAAATAATAGAAAGTTGAGAGTTGAGCTTGTCTGTCACCAACATGTACCCTGGCGCATGGGTGATACAAAAGTCAGGTTTTGAGGCCATCAAGACGGCTTGGGGTGTGACACCGCACGCCCAAAAAACAGGAATTTCGTCGCTGGCAATTTGTACGGGTTCGCCAAAGTCTGGCTTAGATAAGTCTGTGATTCCGATTTGTGCAGGGTCGCCTAGGTGGACGGGTGCGCCGTGAACGGATGGGAACTTTGATGTGATTTGAATTGCCCGGATCGCATCGGAAGCTTTAAATGGCCTCATCGATACGACCATCGGGCCGTGAAAGGGACCTGCAGGAGTTGTCGCAATATTACTTTTGTACATCGGGACATTCGAGCCACAGGAAATGTGACGAACATCGATACCGTCAGCGACGAGTGCCTCTTCAAACGAGAAAGAGCAACCAAGTGCGAAGCTGACTAAATCATCGCGCCAAAATCGCGAGATATTGGTCACCTCTTCGACTAACACGCCATCGCGCCAAACCCGATAGCGGGGAATATCTGTTCGCACATCCAAGTCCTCCCCAAAGCCGGGGAAGTCGGTCCCGCCGACATCCGCGACCGAGAGAATTGGACAAGGTTTAGGGTTACGTTGGCAGAATAATTGAAAGTCGCTAGCTAACGCTTTCGGAAGAATAACGAGATTCGCCTGCACAAACCCTGGGGCCGCTCCTGCTGTCGGCTGCTGAAATCTACCGTTTCGAATATTGAGTCGTACTTGCTGAGAAGCCAGCATACAAATCTCCCAAGTTTTTTTTCTATTCAATGCTAGCTGGAGTGTACTGTCCAATTATCATTTGGAATCGACATTGATAAATTTAATTTATCAATGATATTGCGTAGAGATCTCTTCCGCGAGTTTTGCAAGCGCGCGTGCAATGTGTTCATCCGGCCCTTTAGCCCAGGAGGCAGTAAAGGCGAGCTCTGGTAGTTTTGGTGCCTGCACACTGAGAAGACAAAGTCGTCCTTCGCTAAGTTCTGTCTTTAGAAAGGTCGGGGTAATAACAGCTACCCCAATTGCATCAAGCGTCATGCGCACGACAACGGATAGAGATGCACTGCCGTACATACGAGGCGCATGAATTCCTGAGGCAGTGATCAGGCTACGCACGAAGTGGTGCGGCGCGCTAGCAGCGGAGTATGTGATGATTGGATGCTCACATACTTGGGCGAGCGTTAATTGTTTTATGTTGAGACCCAGTTTGGGGCTTGCAATCCAAGCGAGTGGATATTTGCAGATCGGAATATTCTCAAGTTGCGGCGATAAAACTGGACCCAATAAAAACGCGAGGTTGAGCCGATGCGAAAGTACTTGCTCCCGCAACACAGGCGTTGTTTCGACCTCAAGCTCGACGCTAACAGCAGGATAGCGTGCGTGAACAGCTTCTAGGAACTGGGGCAGCCATGTTTGTACGATTGTTTCCGATACGCCGATTCTGACCTGGCCTGTAATCGTACTTGGGCTATTTGCTGCGCAGAGCATATCTTGCTTGAGGTCCAGCATCCGCTTTGCGTACTCGAGCAACTCAATACCTTTGGTTGTCAGCTTGACGCCTCGGGCGTTGCGCTCCAGGAGTTTGACACCCAGAGATGACTCTAATGAAGCAATTCGTTGAGAAACGGCTGGTTGCGTGGTATTTAGTTTGTGTGCTGCAGCACGAAAACTGGTCAACGTAGCGACCCAAACGAATGTTTCCAGATTGCGGATCTCGATCATAAAAAGAAGGGGGTCTGTTATGAATGCTTGCGGGATACTTCGTTGTATTCTGCGTTTACCAGAGAATAATAAAAGGAGTCACTCGTCAATGCGAGCCTTAAACATAGCACTATTGTTGAGTTCAATGATTGTTTCTGCTGCGACGGGAGCAAGTCCAGCGGACAAATATCCTGAACGTCCCGTACGTATTGTTGTGCCCTTTGTCGCGGGCGGTGGTGGCGATTTCATTGCACGAGCCTGGGCGGACAAACTGTCCGATGTGATCAAGCAGCCCGTCATCATTGAAAACCGCGGTGGTGGTAATACAGTTGTCGGTACCGAGCAGGTCGCCAAAGCTGCCCCAGACGGCTATACATTGTTGCTGGTCAGTCCGACCATCTCGACAAATCCAACCTTGTTGCCGAATTTGCCGTACAAAACCCCAGACGCTTTTGCGTCAGTTGCACAAGTCATCACATATGCCATGGGTGTTGCGGTGCATGCGGGGTCTCCTATTCAGAATATTCCCGAGCTTGTCGCTTATGCGAAAAAGAACCCTGGCAAGCTCACGACGGCAACCTCCGGCGAAGGCTCGGCCACTGATCTAGCAGCGGAATTGTTTATGGAGAGAACAGGTACAAAAATCACCAAGATCCCATACAAAGGCGCAGGCCAGGGAGTATTAGATGTAGCTAGCGGTCACGTTGACATGCTCTTTACAGGGATGTCACAACTGAAACCTCAGCTTGATGGAAAACGTATTCGTCTAATTGCTACTTCCGGATTGCAGCGTTTGAATTCCGCGCCTGATGTGGCGACGATTGCAGAGCAGGGTTATCCAGGTTTTGAAGCCGTCGTATGGTGGGCCGTTCTGGCACCTGCTGGAACACCGCCAGAGATTATTGAAAAAATTAATGCAGCTCTTAAAACCAGTCTTTCACACCCAGATGTTGGGCGCCGTTTGGCAGTGATTGATGGTGTCGTGCAGGTTTCCACGCCTAAAGAGTTTGATGCGTTCTTACGATCGGAAATCGAAACGTGGCGGAGGCTATTAAAGCCATCTGCGTCTAATAAGTAGTCGGGACAATGCAAATGAAGCCGCATGCACTTGTGATGGTTTTTTTAACCGAGGCGCACCGTGACTTGGTTGCGCAACACTTTGAGTTAATTTACGCGCCAAATGAAGGATCCAGTGCGGATCGTAGCAACAGTGCTGCCCAGATTGCTGCGCATGGTGACACGATTCGTATTGTGTTGACCAATGGCGCAACTGGTATCACGATCGATGAGATTAATGCCTTACCCAAGCTAGAGATTCTTTGCACATTGGGTGTTGGTTATGAAACTGTTCCGGTTGAGTATCTGAAGCAACGCGGTATCCGCGTGTGTAATGCTGCTGGTACCAATGAGGATTGTGTCGCTGACCATGCGATGGGGTTATTACTCTCTGCCGTCCGTGGCATTCCCTCCCTTAACAGTGCCGTGCGCAGGGGAATCTGGCGTGATGCAATCCCGAGGCCGCCGAATGTGTCGGGTAAACGGCTAGGTTTCTTGGGTATGGGTGGCATCGCAAAGAAAATCGCTCGGCGTGCGCTCGGCTTTGATATGCAGATTGGGTACTACAGTCGCACGCGCCGTGATGAAACCGGATTTGAGTTTTTCCCGGACTTGCAATCGCTTGCGCTGTGGTGTGATTTTCTGGTTGTTGCAGCTCCTGGCGGGAAGGAGACGTTCCACATCATTAATGCGGAGATACTCGCAGCGCTTGGAGCGAATGGTGTCTTAGTCAATATTGCACGAGGCAGTTTGGTCGACACCGATGCGCTGGCAAGTGCTTTACGAAACAAAGTCATTGCTGCGGCAGCCATTGATGTATACGAAAGTGAGCCCAAGCCACCGCTTGCCCTGCTAGAGTTTGACAATGCAATCATCACGCCCCACGTAGCGGGCTTGTCACCCGAGGCAATGTTGGCCTCGGTTGAGTGCTTCATCGATAACGCAAACTTACATTTGGCTGGTAAGCCGCTACGCACGCCGCTTTAAGGGGGTACTACTGTTGCGTGATATTGGCTGCCTTAATCAGTTGCGTCCACTTTTTGATTTCGGCGTCTAAAAACACACTCAGTTCTTTTGAAGTACCGCCACCTGGCAACAAGCCGT
>JBEDEU010000090.1:0-7551 GCA_041175585.1 Pseudomonadota bacterium
AACGTTTCAGCGTCTGAATGCTCAAAGTTGTAAGTCGATTGTTCGACTTCATTTTGATGAAAGACGTCACGATAGAGAACTTTGCCGCGCGGCCCTTCGGTCCAGACCAGGTCATAGACGCTTTCAACGCCTTGCAGATACATTGCGAGGCGCTCAAGGCCGTAGGTGATCTCTCCAGTCGTGGGGGTACAGTCCAAGCCGCCTACTTGCTGAAAGTAGGTGAACTGCGTGACTTCCATCCCGTTGAGCCAAACCTCCCAACCTAGTCCCCAAGCGCCGAGGGTTGGGTTTTCCCAGTCGTCCTCAACAAAGCGAATGTCATGCTCTTTGGGGTTGATCCCCAGGGCGACTAGCGACCCGATGTAAAGGTCCAAAATATCTGGGGGAGCCGGCTTAAGGACTACTTGGTATTGATAGTAGTGCTGCAGCCGATTTGGGTTTTCACCGTAACGACCATCTTTCGGGCGGCGTGAAGGCTGGACGTACGCTGCACGCCAAGGCTCTGGGCCAATTGCGCGTAGAAAGGTTGCGGTGTGGGAAGTGCCAGCGCCGACCTCCATGTCGTAGGGTTGGAGCAGGGCACAGCCCTGTTTGTCCCAGTATTCTTGCAGGCGCAGAATAATTTGCTGAAAAGTGAGCATCGAGATATTTAGTTGGGTCGGTAAGCGTGCCATTTTAGCTCGCGAGCGGCTTCGGTGTGGGCGATACGGGGTGGTTCGGCGCTCGAGCTGCGCGAATCGCCTATGATTTAGCCCATCTAGTCAAAATACAACCGTCTTAGCCTTGTTTTTAAGGAGTTTTCATGTCGAGTCTAGTGAGTGTCGATGAAGCGGATGGCGTATTAATCATCACGATTAATCGCCCCGAGGCGCGTAATGCCATTAGCTTTGAAACAGCGCAGCAATTGTCTGTTGCTTTTGAAACGCTTGATGCCAGAGAGGACTTGCGCATTGGGATCCTGACTGGTGCTGGTGGCACCTTTTGCTCGGGAATGGACCTCAAGGACTTCGCCAAGACCCGTAAGCGCTCTTCGGTACCGGGCAAGGGTTTTGCCGGTCTAAACGAGGCGCCACCTCAAAAGCCCTTGATCGCTGCCGTCGAGGGATTTGCGGTCGCGGGTGGTTTTGAAATGATGCTGGCATGCGATCTGATCGTGGCCGCGAACAATGCGATGTTCGGGTTGCCCGAGGTCAAGCGTGGTCTGGTTGCCGGCGGTGGTGGTTTGGTGCGTCTCCCACGGCAGGTCCCGTATCACATCGCTATGGAAATTCTGTTGACCGGGGACATGTTCCCAGCATCGCGTGCCCAGCAATATGGGTTGATCAATGTGATGACAGACCCAGGCCAGGCACTGGGTGAGGCGATGAAACTGGCCCGCAAGATCTGCGAAAATGGCCCATTGGCGGTTCGCACATCGAAAAGTGTGCTGGTACAGGGCCTAGATTTCCCTGCGGCAAAAATGTTCGATTTGCAACGTCCCCTGACAGATCATATTTTTATGTCAGAAGACGCTAAAGAAGGCGCAACCGCTTTTGCAGAGAAGCGTAAGCCTGTGTGGCGCGGCAAGTAGATAAATTTTTGGTGTTATTGATTTCAATTATTGTTTCGTAGATAGGTACACATATGTCCGTCACTATTAAAGAAGAAGATTTTGTCGCCTCAATTGCTGACGCGATTCAGTTCATCAGTTACTACCATCCAGCCGACTACATCAAGCACCTTGCGCGCGCTTATGAGCGTGAGGAGAGTCCTGCTGCTAAGGATGCGATCGCACAGATCCTGACCAACTCGCGCATGAGCGCAGAGGGTCGTCGTCCGATTTGTCAGGACACAGGCATCGTCAACGTATTCTTGAAGATCGGTATGGGTGTGCGGTTTGATACCAAGCGAACCATGCAGGAACTATGCGATGAGGGTGTGCGTCGTGGATACTTAAATCCCGAAAATCCGCTGCGCGCGTCAGTCCTTGATGATCCAATTTTCTTGCGCAAGAACACCAAAGACAACACACCCTGTATCGTCAGTGTCGAGCTCGTGCAAGGCGACACGGTGGACGTACAGGTCGCTGCCAAAGGTGGTGGGTCAGAAAATAAGTCGAAACTCGCGATGTTGAATCCGAATGATTCGATTGTGGACTGGGTGCTCAAAACTGTTCCGACGATGGGCGCGGGTTGGTGTCCGCCTGGCATGCTTGGAATTGGCGTGGGTGGGACTGCTGAGAAAGCTGTTTTGATGGCTAAGCAATCGCTCATGGAAGATCTCGATATGTACGAACTGCTTGAGCGCGGTCCTAAAAATAAAATCGAAGAGCTGCGTATTGAGCTTTATCACAAGGTCAACGCGCTAGGCATTGGTGCACAAGGGCTAGGTGGTCTGACTACGGTTCTGGATGTAAAGATTCAGACCTTTGCGACCCACGCTGCGTCTTTCCCTGTCGCCATGATTCCAAACTGTGCCGCGACGCGCCATGCTCATTTTGAGCTGGATGGTTCCGGACCGGCACACCTGCATCGTCCCTCGTTATCGGACTGGCCTGATGTGCATTGGGCGCCAGACTACAAGTCCTCAAAGCAGGTGGACTTAAATAAACTGACCCGTGAAGAAGTCGCAAGCTGGAAGCCAGGTCAGACACTCCTGCTGAACGGCAAAATGTTGACTGGACGTGATGCTGCGCATAAGCGTATTCAAGATATGTTGGCCAAAGGCGAGAAGTTGCCCGTCGAATTCCACGGCAAAACGATTTACTACGTTGGGCCTGTGGATCCCGTCGGTGATGAAGTGGTTGGACCAGCAGGCCCCACGACTTCCACGCGTATGGATAAGTTCACAGACATGATGCTTGAGCAGACAGGTCTGTTTGCGATGATTGGAAAAGCAGAACGTGGCCCAGCCACGATCGAGTCCATTCGTAAACACAAGTCGGCTTATCTGATGGCTGTTGGTGGCGCTGCGTACTTGGTCTCTAAGGCCATTAAAGAGGCAAAAGTAATCGGCTTCGCTGATCTGGGCATGGAAGCGATCTATGAGTTTGACGTCGTCGACATGCCCGTAACGGTGGCAGTTGATTCAACCGGGACCTCTGTGCATACAACTGGCCCCAAAGAGTGGTCAGCCAAGATCGCGGGTATCCCTGTCGTCACCGCGTAAACGCGCAAGCGCCATGTCTCGGAGTTTCGCACGTTGAAACTTCAAGCCATTGGCGCTTTGCGTTGCTGGAAATGCCTCGATAAACCAAACATGAACCGGCACTTTAAAAGCGGCAAGTTGTTGCGCTAGCTGTGCGCGCACGCTGTCCGCATCGGGTGCCGGTTGGCCAGGTTTTGTTGTGGCAAACGCTACAGGCCTGAGCTGCCCGTTGATCTCGACGCCCACCACCTGAGCGCTTTCGATCCCCGCTTGTTCTGCGATGGCATGTTCAATTTCGCTGGGATCCACCAAGAATCCACCCAGCCTCATTGTGTCGCCCATTCTGGATAGGTAGACAAAGCTTGCATCCTCGCGCAAGTAGCCCAGGTCACCTGTTTTGAAATAACCGTCTGGAGTGAACGCGCTTGCGGTTGCTTCTGCGTTGTTGAAGTAGCCTTTAAACAGCGTCGGTGAAAAGATTTCTATTTCCCCCGGAATATCAGGAGCACAAAGCGCATCTGTGTCGATGTCTCGTATTCTGACCAGAGCCCGCGGGCTCGCGGCGGGCGTACCACCGCCCTGAGCCCGATCCTCTAGCGGCAGGTTCTCCCGCTGCAGCGAAAACAGTGCGTGCACTTCACTTGACCCATAGAGGCCGCGCAGTGGGAATCCTCGCGCCGAGAGCGATCGCGCTAGCTCGACAAAGCGGGGACTAAACGATGCAAAACCGAAGAGCCTGAGACTAGGAAATGGAATTTCACAGCGCTCCGTACGGGTGAGCGCTTGTTGGTCGACGTGCTCAATGAGTCGGCGCAGCATTTCGTCGCTGCCAAAGATGTGGGTAACACTTTCTGCCTGAATTAGTGCACTTGCGCTCGCCGCATCAAAAAAATCCATCAGCACGAGCGGCATGCCCGCGGCAATCGCAGCCAGAGCGCTATTGAGTCCAAAGACACCGCAAAAGGGGAGCGCGCAGAGCAGGCGATTATCAGCCTGTTCGAATCCGTAGCCGTGTGCAACATCTTTTGCATGCTCGGTGAGCGTGCGTTGCGTGTGCATGACGAGCTTTGGACCTTTGGTGGTTCCAGAAGTCGTAAAGAATGCTGCGAGGGCGTCCGCGTGCGCTGCATCATTTGCTGGGTTTGGCTGATGCTGCGCTGTGGGGTCGTTATCGTTTGAGATTGCGTCAAAAGGGGTGACTGGTTTGCCTAAAAGTTCAGCAGGCGCATCGTTTCCCGCATCGAGCATGACTATTTTTTGCAACCAAGGCAGTTGCTTGCCATCGACGCCTTCGATGACCTGTGCAAAGTCAATTTTGCGGAAATTGAGTTGCAAGACGAGTATTGATGCTTGTGAATTACCAAGAATGTTTTGCAACTCAAGGCTGCGATATTTTGTATTCACAGCAACGAGTGTGGCTCCCAGTCTCGCAAGCGCAAAAAAGAGTACTAACCACTCTGAGCGATTTACGAGCCATACGGCAACACGAGAACCCTGCATAACACCTTGGCGCGAAAGCCATACACAGGTCTGTGAAACCTGTGCATCAAAGGCGCTGTAACTGAGCGCCCGCCCATCTTCGATCAGAATACTGCGTTGGGGGAACTGTGCAAGATGAGTACGATAAAGGGAGGTAAGCAACCCTGCAGAGGACATCTCAATAGAGTTCCATGAGCTCGGTGTTGTTACTAAACGCCTCAGGTGTGCCTTCTCGGATAAGCTCGCCTGACTTCATCACAATGACACGGTCAGAGATCTTGAGTGCCTCACGTACGTTTTGTTCAACAATCAAAATTGACATCTTGCGTTCTTGTTGAAGCGCACGAATAGGTCCGACTAGATCTTGAAAAAGTTTAGGTGCGAGGCCGATGGATGGCTCGTCTAATAAAAGGCAGCGTGGCTGACTGAGCAGTGCGCGGCCCAAGGACACCATTTGTTGCTGCCCGCCAGAGAGCGTGCCAGCGCGCTGTTGATAAAACTTTTTAATCATGGGTAGAACACTCATGACCCAGTCTAAACGTGCAGCTTGCTCTCCGGCGGGAATGCCGTTCGCCCAAAAGCCTAGTCTCATGATTTCGGCAACAGTCAGCCCAGGAAAAACGCCACGACCCTCAGGCACCAGGGCAATGCCAGCTGCATTCATGCCACGAGGGTCTGGACGGTCAATCGTCTGTCCCTCGAGCAAAATCGTTCCTGCATTGCGTGGAACGAGGCCAAATAGAGCTTTTAGCAACGTCGATTTACCGGCACCGTTATGTCCAATCAGGCAAAGCACTTCGTTATGCGCTAACGTCACGCTGAAATTTTCGAGCACAGGCCTGCCGCCGTAACCTACTTTTAGGTTCTTGGCTTCCAGAAAATTGGTTTGGCTCATGAGCGGTCTCCAAAGTAAATCGCCGCCAGATGTGGGTCCTTGAGGATATCTTGAGAGCTACCTTGTGCTAAGAGCTTGCCTTGATCAAGGAAAGCCACGCGGTCCGAAAGCTTAATCACGATGTCCAAGTTGTGCTCGATGATGCATATCGTGATGCCACGCTTTGCATAGTCGCGTAATAGCGCCACGAAGCGATCGAAAGATCTTGGATCAAGGCCGGAAGCAGGTTCGTCCAGCAGCCAAAGCTTTGCTTCGCTTGCCATGATGCGCGCGAGGCTTAAGAATTTACGCTCGGCGTAGGCTAGATCGACTGCGCGTTCGGCTCGCTTCTCGGTTAACTGCGTTTCCTCGAGAATCTCATTAACCCGTTTCACTGCTGCTTGCCGTCCGCCTTGCCATAGCCAGCTGCTGCGCTCCATCACCGTCATGATGTTCTCTTCAACGGTCATTTGACTAAAGAGACGTAGGTCTTGAAAGGTGCGGGCGATTCCCATACGGGCAATCCGCCAGGGTTCGATGCCCTTGAGCGGTTTACCGAGCCAGTGCACGGTACCACTCGATGGGACTAAGTGTCCGGTGATCAGGTTAAACAGGGTGGTTTTGCCCGCGCCGTTTGGCCCAACAAGCGTCGTGATAACGCCTGCGGGTAAGTCGAGCGTCACGTCAGATATGGCCTGTAAACCACCGAAGTTCTTATTGAGATTCCGAATCTCGAGCAGAATCTCTTGCTTGGTTGTTGTTGTCATGCGGATTTCTCCTTGCTACGTCCGCCGACTAAACCACCTGGACGGAACATCATGAGCAACATCATCGCTAGACCATAAATAATCTGCTGGATCGTTCCTAGCTCAGCGGGTGGCAGGAAGGGGAGGTAAGTAAGTGCCGCGGGCAGCGACATCAGTAGCGCGGCCCCAACGATCGGACCAAATAGCGTTCCGGTTCCGCCAATGATGACCATTGCCATCAATAGGATGGACATCTCAAGCGTGAAACTCTCAACGTTAATAAAACTCATGTAGAACGCGTAGAGACAACCGCCAATACCGGCCAGTCCAGAAGACACAGCAACCGACAGTGTTTTGATGGCGTTGACGTGCTTGCCGTAAGTCTGTGCCGCCGATTCGCTGTCTCGAATCGTCATCAGGCTTCGACCGAAGCTGCCTCGAACAAGCAGTGCGGTAATTCCGATCATCATGAGTAATACGACGACTGCAAGTGCAAGGAAGGCAAGATCGTCGTTAAAGGTGTATCCCAGTAATGTCGGCCGTGGAATACCAATCATCCCGCCTAGACCGCCCGTGGCCGATTTCCATTCTGAAAAAATCGTAACCCCAATGACCTGAAGTCCGAGCGAGGCCGCGACAAAGTACTCGCCACGCACGCGGAGTGCCGGGAGTGCCAGCGCCATGGAGAGAATGGCTGAAACGGCAGCAGATGCCCCCATGCAAAGCAAGAGTGAGTCCGACGCATTTAAGGCGATATAGGCTGTCACATACGCGCCGACGCCAAAGAAAATAGCATGCGCCAACGAAAAGATGCCGGCATAGCCCATGATGAAGTTCAAGGTCAACGCCAAAATGCCGTTGATGCAAAAAAGTACTGCAATGTTTTGTAGGTAGGCAATCATGATGTGTTCCTCTTCACGACACTACAGCTCGACCGTACACGCCACCTGGGCGGAACAGGATGAACAAGAACAGAATGACGAAGGTCACAGCCTCGCTCCATTGTGGATCAATGAAGGCCAGGCAAAGGTTCTCTGCCAGGCCTAACAGCATGCCTGCGACAGCTGCGCCACGTAGGCTACCCACACCGCCCACAATCGTGGCAGCGATACTGATAAGCATGATGTGATGGCCCATCGCTGGGTTCAAGCCGGATGTTGCTGCAGTCAAAATCGCAGCCGGTACGACCAGAATTGAGCCGATCAAAAAGACGTATTGGGAAAGCCGTCTCGGTGTAAGACCATAGACTTCGATCAGCGCGGGATTTTCACCCAACGCGCGCAAGGCGATGCCCAGGTTAGTGCGGGTCAGTAGCCACTGCAAAAT
>JBEDEU010000091.1:0-7528 GCA_041175585.1 Pseudomonadota bacterium
GGCCTTACCGCACTTGTTATTGGTGTGTTGTTTTTAGCCGCCTTGTTTATTTCTCCGCTTGCGGGGTCAGTGCCGGCTTACGCAACAGCGCCCGCACTTTTGTATGTCGCTGGTTTAATGATGCGCGAGTTCAAAGAAATTAATTGGGATGACATTACCGATGCTGTCCCAGCCGCGATGACTGCACTCATCATGCCGTTTACGTATTCAATCGCTAACGGCTTGGCATTTGGTTTTATTAGCTACGTCGTGTTGAAGACAATGACCGGTAAGGTCCGTAGCCTGCACCCAGCAACCTGGTTGGTTGCAATATTATTTCTGATCAAGTTCGCATATTTCTGACACTGGGAACGCATCCTCGCCATTATTTTTTGATGGCGAGGATTTCTTTGCGTGCATAAGATGTCAGATGGTTCGCAAAGACGCTCCATGGCAAGGTCACTCCGTCTAATGCACGGGCGACGTGGGGTAAGAACCCGTCGACATAAAACCCATCCGTAGTCATACAGAAAGAAAAATCAGCGGTAGGTGGTAAGTCGAATTGACTGTAGCCATTAATCATTGATGGATCAAATTCTTTTTCTGTTTTCGCGAGAGCTTCGAAGTGTGCCTCAGCGAACTTCTGTGCCGTCAGCGCCCACGATGCATTTGTAAATAGATCCGTCGCGCGCAAAGGCCGATCTAGGCTAAGGGCGTAGGCGCTGCACTCTGTTCCGCTAGTTGGGTAGGCCCCCGTCATCACATCAGATTGTTTGGTTTTTTGAAGCCAGTCCTTGCTGAGCTCGGTTAGACGAACCACATACGATTCAGATCCTCTGGCTTCGTCTAGTTTGATTCGATCAGTAAAGGCCAAGTAGCGATTGATGTTCTGAGCCGGTGCAGAAGCGCTGTCAAGTTGCACATAGTTGCGTTGAGCCGTGTAAATGCTTTGCTCTGCAGCCGAAATCCGGATGGCACTGTCGACAACCGTGTACGCTTTAAACCCTTTTATCAATTCCCCAGTTGCTTTGAAATCTTTAATCCGATCAGAGTAAGCATCCGCAAGACAGCGTTTGGCTTGTACGGCATCAACTTTGGACGCGTCGTAATTTACAAAACAGTATGCTGAATGAAAACGCAGCCAAGATAACTGACCAGCAGTAAATATCTTGGCGGCGTTCGGCGAAAGTTTCTCTTTGGCGAGGCTGTAATTTTTTGCTAAAGACTCGTCTAGTGAGCTGAGTTCGGTGTCAGCACAAATCAGTTGTTCCATCGGCGAGCGCGCTTTCGTGCAGTCAAAGCTCGCTGCGTCTACTGAACTACTTGCATAGATCACCAACAGTGCCAGCGCGAGCCGTAGGAGGGCAGGTCCTTTTCTATTCATCTGCAATTAGTCGTTTGCCTAGGCTGATTACTTCGTCATTTTTGTAGCCGAGCGATTCGTAAAACGCCAAGGTGCTTGCGTTGGTGCTGCGGACCTGAAGATTGAGCTTTGGACAACCGACGGCACGAAGCAGGTGTTCGCCGTGTTCCATTAATTGCGTTGCGTAACCCTTGCGCTGATGTGAGGGATCGACGGCAAGGTAGTTCACCCACCCCCTGTGCCCTTCGTAACCAAACATTGCGCTGGCGATGATCAGGCCATCTTCTTCCCCAACCAGAAACAATTCTGGATCGACTTCTAATTTGCGGGCGATGTCTAGACTTGGGTTGTTCCAGGACCGAGTGAGCGCGCAGGTATGCCACAGCGCAATGACGGCAGACTCGTCATGTGGTTTGAAGGGTCTTATTAACACGAATGCATATGTCCTAAATCAATAATTACCGTAGCAACGACGTAGAGTCGAGAGTGGATAATGACTGATATGGATCCTCTGAACTGAGCAACAGCCAATATGCGAGGCTAGTTGCGGTGCCGAAGAGCAAAAGAGAAAGCCTACAAGCTTTTGGTTTATCTAGATGCACGAGGGCTATCGCTAAATTGCTTAGGAGGCCAAGAAGAAGAATGACAGTCCATATGTTCAGTTCTTCCGGCTGGGAACGGAGCCACAGCCGTTCTTCACGTGAGCGTACAAGATCGTCAAGTAACCGCAGCATATAGCTATGCACCGCGGGTGAAACGTCACCACCCATGCTCATTGTCGTCTTGCGAAGTTTTTGCAAGGCCGTTTCGGCGGCCTCAGTTCCATGTCTGGTTTTAACTATTCGCCACTCGGTTTGAGTCACTGCCAAGGCATATTGGTTAACCGCGAACCTTAATTCAGGTTGATTGAGCAAGTCAGGATGAGAGAGATGCCTAAGTCTCTGCAAATTCATTTCCTCCTGGACCATTGCTTTTTCCGCGCGGTCTTGCTTCGACCAGATACTGCTTCCGTGAAATGCTAATAACAGAGAGAAGATTGCAGAAATCGCAACGAAAAAAGGCGCAACTGGTACTAGTTGCTGAATTGATTCCGAGCGGATGCGCAGCCAGTGCATGAGCGCCAGTGATATGCCGAAGACGGCGAATCCATGCAGGCAGACAGCAGCGACCTGTGCCCAAAGCGGTAAGTCGTTAAAAGTTTGGATCATATTAGCTCGCAATCGATACCGCTTACCCTGTTCAGTTGGCAATGCATTAAGCAAAGCAACAGCCTTAATAGGTCATCATCTTCAATGTGCTGCCCAGTCGTTGATACTTTGTAACGTTCTAGGACGTGTGCGCTTAAGGAATAGAGCGTAAAGTATATGTCGAAAGTTTAAGCAAATAGCAATTTTTGGAGTGTTTACCCGCTCCGACCATGGTAGCCAAACACTGCCTTGGTCGAGTATTCTCAAGCATATTTATATAGCTGATATTGCTTGTAAGACCTGAGGGCATCATGATTCGTTTTTCCAAAAAGCTTTTAATAAGTGCCCTATTTTTCTATGGTTCCTGGGCGCACGCCTCAGCGGACGTCGTTTTTGTGGGCGGACCCATTGTCACAGTTAATGCCAAGAACGAAGAAGTCCAAGCACTGGCGACGAAAGACGGAAAGATTGTCGCCCTTGGGCTGGAAGCCGATATTAGAAAGAACTGGATCGGTCAGAACACACGGGTGATAGATCTACGTGGCCAAACACTGATGCCAGGCTTTGTTGAGCCTCATGTTCATATCGTGTTGACTGCAATGGTGGAAGGGCTTTGGCTAGATCTTTCCAACTTCTCTTTGCCCTACGACACAATCGAGACGCTTAGTGAAAAATTACGCGCAGCGCTAAAGACTGTCCCACCCGGTGGCTGGTTGGCAGGTTTTGGTGTGGATCCGTCAAGAACGTCACCATTTATGGCTGAACTGACCGTCGAGGTGCTAGATAAAGTATCCAAGGATGTCCCGATTTTTATTATTAATCAATCCGGCCATATTGGATATGTGAACAGCAAAGCCTTCGAACTTGCTGGGGTAAATAATCAAACGCCTAACCCTCCGGGCGGTGGTATCTATGTGAAGGACGAGAAGGGGAATCTGACGGGAAAGTTGATTGAGCCGCCATCCTATCTGCCTTTTCAAGCGAAGATGCCGGTTCCAACACAGCAAGAGCTTATTCAAGCAATGCGCAACACAACAAAGCGGCTCGCGAAAAAGGGTGTGACGACTTCAGCTGAGATCACTGTGGGCGCTAACCTTGGGCTTGAAAACGAGATGGGCCTCTACAAATACCTGCTAGCAAATGGTGGTTTGCCGGTGCGGGTTCGAGCCTATCTCTATGGCAGTGCGATCCCACCCGGGTTTCAGGCAGTTAAGCCCAACGATGGTGATGACTTATTTCGTTATGTCGGTGTGAAATTTATTTCGGACGGATCGACGCAAGGGTTGACCGCCGCGCTCAATGAGCCGTATGCGTATCCTGCGGGAACAAAATTCAGCGGGAACCTTAATTACAAGGACGAGCAACTATTAGCAACCATGAAGCCTTATTTCGACCAAGGCTGGCAGATCTCTGTTCATGCCAACGGGAGTCGTGCAGTTGAGCAAACATTAAATAACTACGCCAAGTTGTTAGATGGTAATTCGCAGCCCGAGAAGCGTCGTTTGCGAATCGAACACTTCACTGTCACTACACCTGAGCAGTTTGTCAGAACAAAGCAGCTGGGAGTGGTTCCGGGGTTCACGATTGGACACGTGCATTATTGGGGTCAGGCGTTTAACGATCAAATTCTCGGTGCAGCGCGCGCAGAGTGTATTGATCCATCAGCGTCTCTCAAAAAAGAGGGCGTGCGTTTTGCTTACCATAGCGACTCACCCGTATCGCCTTACGGGCCTTTGAAATACATCACTCAAGGTGTGACACGTGTTTGGCAGAGCCCGTTACAACGAAAAGTCCTGGGACCGAATGAGCGTATTTCAGTGGATGATGCGATTCGTGCTGTGACCATTGATGCCGCTTATCAAATGATGTCAGATGACAAGATTGGAAGTTTGGAAGTGGGTAAGCTTGCCGACTTTGTTGTCTTGGAGAAAAATCCAAGAGCAATTCCCCCTGAACAAATCGGCGACATTAAGGTTCTGCAGACTTGGGTAGGTGGAAAACGACAGGAATGGTAAGGGGGATCATCGGAGCTCCCCGCCGTAATCCGTTTATCCTGCGAAGCGCTTTGAGTTAGCGTCGGTTCTAAAAATCAATGGGAATTCTTTTGAAGCATCGGTGTTTGCTACAGCAGCTGCTTCACTAATCGCAAGTTTGACGACATGGTGATTGGGTGACTTCGCGCAAACTGGATCTGTCGCAGCAGGATCTCCTGTTAACAGGAATGCTTGACAGCGACAGCCACCAAAGTCTTTTTCTTTCTCTGAGCACGAGCGGCAGGGCTCTTGCATCCAGCTGTCACCGCGAAAGAAATTAAAGGCCTGACTCTCAAACCATATTTCCTGGATGGAGTGTTCTTTCACATTTGGAATGTTGAGGCCGGGTAGCTCTCTGGCGTTGTGACAAGGTAAGGCCGCCCCATCCGGTGCAATATCTAAAAAGATCGAGCCCCAGCCATTCATGCAGGCCTTTGGGCGCTCTTCAAAGTAATCAGGGACGACAAAGAGCAGCTTGCACTGTTTGCCTATCTTTTCTCGGTAGGCATTCACGGTTGCTTCAGCCGCGACAAGTTGTTCGCGAGTAGGCAAAAGCTGCTGACGATTTTTCATTGCCCAGCCGTAATACTGTGTATTTGCTAGCTCGAGATACTCTGCGGATAGATCAAGCGCCATATCGATAATCTTATCGATGTGCGGAATGTTATGACGATGCAGTACGACATTCATCACCATAGGATAGTCATACTTTTTAATCAAAGCGGCAACTTTTTTCTTGAGCTCGAACGTTTTCGTACTGCTCAGAAAGTCGTTCATCTCCTGTGTGGAGTCCTGAAAGGAAAGCTGAATATGATCGAGACCAGCTTGTTTGAGTGAGGCGATTCTTTTCTCGGTTAGTCCAACGCCAGAAGTAATGAGGTTGGTATAGAAGCCAAGCTGTCGTGCTTCCGCGACTAAGATGTCGAGGTCATCACGAAGTAATGGCTCACCGCCCGAAAATCCTATTTGCGCAGCTCCGAGCGCACGCGCCTCACGCATGACACGAATCCATGCGTCTGTATCGAGCTCATTTTTAATGCTCTCGTAGTTGACCGGGTTGTAGCAAAACACGCAGTGCAAGGGGCAGCGGTATGTCAGTTCGGCGAGCAACCAGAAAGGTGGATTGATAACAGGCTGAGTCATCGGCTGAGGGCGATCCTATTGGATCCAGTCTTTTTCAAAGGCCGCGCGTAACATCCCTTCGATAGGGTCGCGCAAATTAGCCTCGCCAAATGCCTGCTCCAGCTCCGCGATAAGTTCGTTAAGGGTGTGCTCTCCGTCGCAGCGCTTTAGGATCTCGGCTGCGCTGAGATTGAGTTTGACCATACCTTCAGGATAAAGCAAAACGTATGCTTGTTGCGCCTCTTCCCACTGCAAACGAAAAAGTCTGTTGAGTCGTGGGCGCTCGGGAAGCGGTGCGGGCGTGGAGTCGCTCATACAGGATAGGCTCTTTCAATGCCATCAAGCATTGACCACAAAATATCAAGCTTGAATTGAAGGATGTCGAGCGCCCGCTCTTGTTGCGCGCGTGTCGTAAAGTGGTTGAGCGTAACCTCAAGACCATGATCGACATCACGTTGGGCTAACGGAATGCGCGAACGGAAATAATGCAAACCTGCCGGCTCGATCCATGGGTAGTGTGTGGGCCAAGTTGCCAGACGATCTTTATGAATCTGGGGCGCGAACATTTCTGTCAGCGAAGAACAGATCGCCTCTTGCCAAGGCTGCTGGCGTGCGAAGTTGACATAGGCATCGCAGGCAAATTTAACCGAGGGCTCGACCTGTTTTAGCGACCAGAGCGTTTCACGATCTAAACCAACCGCTAGTCCCAGTCGCGTCCAAGCTTCGAGACCTCCGCACTCAGTGTCGGTTTTGTATTCACCAAAGCCGTCGTGATCCAGAATTCTGGAAATCCATCTGCGGCGCGTTTCACGATCCTGACAGTTGGACATGACTGCAGCATCTTTGATCGGGATGATCCACTGATAGTAAAAACGATTCAACACCCAACCGCGAATCTGTTCTTTAGAACATTCGCCAGCATTCATTTTGACGTTAAAGGGGTGATGAATATGATAGCTCTGACCTTTTGCGCGAAGTTGGGCTTCGAACTCTTCACGCGTCCAGGCTGGTTTTAATGCGGTCATGGTCAGATCTCTATGTGCATGCCATCGTAGGCGACCTCAATCCCGAGCGCTTTCAGTTGCAGCGCTTGCGGTGAGTCCTCGCGAAGGATTGGATTGGTATTGTTAATGTGAATCAGAATTCGTCGTTTGGTTGAATGAGCCGCTAACGCCTCGATCATTCCACCCGGCCCAGATTGGGCCAGATGTCCCATATCAATTGCGCGCTTGGATGAAAGGCCCATACTGATCATTTCATCATCGGTCCAAAACGTACCATCGACCAGCAGCACATCGGCTTGCCGCATCGCTAGCTCTACTTGTGGCTCAATCACACCAAGGCCAGGCGCATAAAACGCTTTTTTTCCGCTTGTCATGTCTGTTATGAGCAGCCCGATGTTGTCACCTGGATGAGGGTCATGACGGTGAGGGGAATAGGGCGGAGCTTTACTGGAAAGCGTGATCGGCTTGAAAGCAATGCCCGTCAACTCAGGAATGCTGAAATTCTCTTGCTCAGGGCTGATTAATCGCTGTTCGACCGTACAGTAATGAGACAGGGTCTTGACGAGAGGCAGACCTGTCGTGAGATCCTCGAAGACTTGCTGTGTGGCGTAAATGGGCAGAGGCGAATTTCTTTCGCGCAACATCATGAGACCTGTCACGTGATCCACTTGTGCGTCCATCAATACAACCGCAGCAATACCGCTATCACGCATCTGTCTAGCGGGTTGCAATACAGGTGTTTGTTTGATTTGGGTCAGTACATCAGGCGACGCATTGATTAATGCCCAGTCGGGGGATCCGTTGCCAATGATGATGGAAGACTGCGTGCGCATCTGCGCG
>JBEDEU010000092.1:0-7527 GCA_041175585.1 Pseudomonadota bacterium
ACGTTACCGACCGACGCGTAAAACGTATAGCCTAAGGCTGCCTGCTCATCAATCCACTGCTGATGATCGCGACTCGGGCCGCACCCGGCAATCACAGTCATTCCTTCTTTAGACAATCTTTGACAAATCGCGGTACCGATGCCACCCATACCGCCAGTTACGTAAGCAATCTTTGTACTCATCGTCTTCTCCCTTTGCCGAGATTTCGGCTTGGCACCACGCTAAACTGCTCTAACCTTTACATAGGACCCAGGCGCTGCCTCGATCACCTTGTTTTTTGTGTTTCCCAGCGACTTGGGGGCTTTAACCTTCTTACCGCTTTGGGCCGCTAACCATTCATACCAATCAGGCCACCAGCTACCGGCGACTTCCGTCGCCTGTGCTTCCCACTTAACTGGATCAGTGTGCGAAGACTTGTCGCTCCCTACCCAGTAATTACGCTTTTTCTTAGCAGGCGGATTAATCACACCCGCGATATGGCCTGAGGCACCCAATACAAAACGGTTATCTCCTGAGAATAAAGACATCGAGGAGAAGGCCGAACGCCAAGGAACAATATGATCCTCTCGCGACGCATACAGATAGGTGGGCATGTTCAGTTTGCGCAGATCAATTCGCTCACCACAACAGGTTAGTTTGTTCGGTGCACGCAACTTATTCTCAAGGTAAGTATTGCGAAAATACCAAGTAAAGAAGGGCCCTGGCAAATTCGTGCTGTCTCCGTTCCAGAACAGCAAATCAAACGCTGCTGGCGTTTCACCTTTTAAGTAGTTGGAAACAACGTAGTTCCACACCAATTCATTCGGACGCAAAAATGAAAACGTTGCACCGAGCTCGCGCGCAGACATTAATCCGCCTTGGCCCATCTGCTGCTCACGCAGCTTGGCGTGCTGCTCATCGACGAAGACGCCGAGCGCCCCTGTGTCTTTGAAATCAACCATTGAGGTCAGCATCGTTAAAGCAGAGACAGGTTGTTCACCGCGCGCAGCTGCAACCGCCAACGCGGTAGCGAGTATCGTGCCTCCGACGCAGAAGCCCAGCGCATTGATCTGCTTTTGGCCTGATATCTCGCGCGTCACCTCAATCGCCTTGAGAACGCCCTCTTCTAGATAATCATCCCAAGTTGCGCGATCAATGCCATCTTGATCTTCTTCCAAGGGGTTGCGCCACGACATCAGAAACACGGTGAAGCCTTGCTCTACCGCATGACGTACGAACGAGTTCTCGGGTTGCAGATCCAAAATATAGAATTTATTGATGCACGGTGGCACCAATAAAATCGGACGCTGAAAGACTGTCGTGGTAGTTGGTGTGTATTGAAGTAGCTGAAAGAAGCGATTCTGAAACACCACAGCCCCAGCGGTGGTTGCTACATTCTCGCCAACCTGAAACTTTGTTTCATCGGTCTGACTAATACGCCCGCGCTGCACGTCGGAAAGCAAATTTTTTAAACCCGCCACAAGGCTCTCGCCGCCCGAGTCAACTAATGCCGCTTGTGCATCAGGATTCGTCGCGAAGAAATTAGCGGGAGATAAGGCATCGACCCACTGCATCACCGAAAACTGTAAGCGGTCTTTCACTTCAGGCGCTGCATCCGAAGCCTCTACCATTTTGCCCATCGCGTTGGCCGACAAAAGGTACAAATGCGCCATCATCAAGTGCGCTGGGCTGCTTGCCCAAGCAGGAGCAGCAAAACGTCGATCTTTAATTGGTGGCAGATGACCCGTTGCGGCCTCCTGGGAGAGCTGCTGCCAACCTTGCATAAAGTCATGCTGAATTTTTGTGAGAGCCTCAGAGGGCACCCCGGTCGGGATTTGCCAACCTTCAGGGAAAGGAAAGTTCAATTCAAGATCCTATGGGACGGTATTGACTTCATTTTGCAGCGCAATAAGAATCGTGCGCTGCAATATGATGATTGTCAATTAGGTGATTTGCTTAGCCCAACCAGGCAAGTGTTGCCATACGTCCAGTTTGACGATCCCTTCGATAAGAAAAGAATTTCTTAGCTCCATCGGCTGTGTGATCAGTTACGGTACAACTTCCAGACTTCTCAATCTGCTGCACCCCAAGGCGCGACAGACGTCGCTCAGCCAAACCCGCCAAATCGGCACGCCATTTGCCAAGCTCGACCGGATCAACCACGAACAAACCTGAGCTCGGATCCCCATCCTGGCCAAAAGCCTGACGTACGTCCTCACCTACCTGAAACGCGCGCGCGCCAATGCCGGGGCCAATCCATGCGTGCCAGGTGCAAGTCTCTGTCAGGCCCTTATGCTGCCGCTTACGCTGCAACTGTTCAACCATTGCTTCGAGTACGCCGCCCGCCAACCCTTTCCAGCCGGCATGGGCCGCGCCCACAACGCTCCCTTTCTTATCTGCAATCACGACAGATAGACAATCGGCAGTCAGCACCGCCAACACACGTCCGGGTTGCGACGTCACACTCGCATCGGCGCGGGGTGCAGCTCCTTGCTCCTGGCATTGGGCTGGGTCATCAGCATCAATCACTCGAACCCCATGCACCTGGTTGAGCCAGACAGGATCAGCGGGCAACAATCCACGCAGAATCTGTCGATTCTTGTGAACAACCTCTGGAAGATCCCCTGCACCCAAGCCTAGATTGAAGTTGTCATACGGCGCACGACCCACTCCGCCTGCCCTTGTTGTGCAAAACATTTGCACGCCTGTCCACGGAGCGCTTGGAAAAACCAGCTGCAAGTCAGGGGCTACTTTTATTTCCACTGGATCCCCTCAAGCACCTTGCCCATATCCTCTGGGACCGGCGCAACAAACGACACCTCAGTGTCCGTGCTCGGATCATCAAAGCGCAAGCGATAGGCGTGCAACATTTGCCGGTGTGCGTCGCCGAGCAGCCGACCGCCATACTGGGTGTCTCCGAGCAAAGGATGCCCAAGACTCGCCAGGTGTACGCGAATCTGATGCGTGCGGCCTGTCTCGAGGCGGCAACTCACCTCTGAAATGTTCGAATCTTGATATTCGCCCCCGCGCAACAAGCTGTAGTGCGTAATAGCCGCTTTGGGTGCATTGGGTCGCTCGACCGACATACGCACTGGCACACGCGGATCACGTCCGATGGGGCGATCCACGGTCCCGGCGTTCAACATGCGACCGTGGGCCAAGGCCAGATACTCTCTCCCCATAGTGCGGGCCTGCAACTGCCGTACCAAGTGAGTCTGAGCCACCTCGTTACGGGCGACAACGAGCAAACCAGAGGTGTCCTTATCCAGGCGGTGCACGATACCGGCCCGCGCCACATGCGCCAGTTCCGGGTAGCGGTATAGCAAGCCATTAAGCAGCGTACCGCCCCAGTTACCAGCACCCGGGTGGGTCACCAAGCCGACCGGTTTGTTTACAACCACCCAATCTGGGCTCTCATCCACAACCTCAAAATCGACTTGCTCAGGCGTGAATGCTTGATCTTCAGGCGACTCCTGCTCATAAACAGTAATCAAATCGTCTTCATGCAGGGTTTGCCGAATCTTGGCAGGCTTACCATTTACCAGTACGTGGCCTCGCTCAATCCATGTTTGCAATCGGCTGCGTGAGTGGTGCGGAACAAGCTGCGCCAGCACCTTGTCCAGGCGCTCCAGCGCTTGGTTATCAGTCACCCGAAATAACTGCGGTTCATCTTCGGGCAGACCATCATCAGAAATAGGCGTATCAGGCATTGGGACTCGTCTTATAATCAGCAGAGAATGCTAACACCAAGGATCATTTTGTGATGGGTCTGCCCACTTTTTCTTTGCTCTGGACCTCCCGGGCCACCGCCTTACTCAGCCGCTTGTTGCTGGTATTTGCTGTGGTTGCGCTTGCTGGCTGCGGCTCGACCCAGCCTGAATATGATCCCACCGCCAACTGGAACGCCGAACGCTTGTTCCAGGACGGCAAAACCGAAATGAATAGCGCCAACTGGCGAATCGCTAAAGAACGCTTTTTAGCGATTGAATCACGCTTCCCTTTTGGTGTTTATGCGCAACAGTCTCTTATTAACTTGGCTTACTGTTATTGGAAAGACAGAGAGCCAGAACTTGCGCTAGCAACTCTTGGCAGATTCCAGCAGCAATATCCGGGAAGTCCAGCTACGGACTATGCGCTGTATCTCAAAGGACTGATCAACTTCACCCCCCCGAGTGCCGTCTTCTCATCAATTACCGGTCAAAAACCCGGCGAACGTGACCCGCGCGCACTACGTCAATCGTACGCTGCGTTCAACGAACTCATTACCCTATTCCCCGATAGCCGTTACACGCCCGATGCACGCAAGCGCATGGCGTGGCTCGTCGGTACGATGGCAGAAAACGAAGCCGCTGTTGCACGCTACTACTACGAGCGTTATGCGTACGTTGCTGCGATCAACCGCGCACAAACAGTGATCACAGACTTTCAAGGCGTCCCCTCTGCTGAGGTCGCACTCTACGTGATGATGAAGTCCTATGAAAAGTTAGGCATGAAAGACATGCGTGACGACACCGAGCGCGTGTTGTTGAAAAACTTTCCGAAGACAAAGTTAATCAGCGAAGGCTTCCCAGATCGCTACAGTGTCTGGAACCCGCTACGCCTGTTTTAAGGTCAAAAACTCGACAGCCTCTTGAAGCACGCGGGTCCGGGCAAACGGAGGTAGCCCGCGCCAGAGTTGCTTGCCATACGGCTTGTCGACGAGGCGCGTGTCCCCCACCATCAGAACCCCCCAGTCGGTCTCACTACGAATCAAACGTCCCGCACCTTGCTTAAGCGCAATGGCAGCCTCGGGTAGTTGATATTCCATAAAAGGATTGCCCCCGCGGCTGCGACATGCCCGTAAGCGTGCCTCAAGCACGGGGTCATCAGGTGGAGCAAACGGTAGTTTATCGATGGCCACCAGCGTGAGACGATCGCCCGCCACATCGATGCCTTCCCAAAAACTTGCGCTACCCACCAACACAGCATGGTCGAGAGTTCGAAATCGCTCAAGCAGATCGCGTCGCGTGCCATTACCCTGGCGCATGATCGGCCAGCTCAAGCCTACACGATCATAGGCGTCAGCCAACAAGCCCGCGACGCGCTCGACCGCTCGTAAGGTTGTACATAGCACCAACGCACCACCCTGGCTCGCCTGAATAAGTGGCATCAGTTGCTCAACGAAAGCTGGCAAGAACTCTGACGACTGTGGTGCAGGTAGGCTCTGCGGTACAAACAGCATCGCTTGCTTGGCATAGTCGAAGGGAGACTCCATCCGCACAGTCTCGGCGTTCTGTAATCCAAGCCTCTCGGTGAAATGAGAAAAATCACCGTGCACCGACAATGTCGCCGAAGTAAATATCCATGCCTGTCCACCTTGACGGTAGCGAGAGAAGGCCTCCGCAACAGACAAAGGCGCCGCATGCAGCCGCACATGATGCAGACCTAACTCAACCCAACGAACGATTTGATGTAGATCTTGCGCATCAGAGCGCACGCCTCTAGCAGGTTGCCCCCACTCAGCTAGTCGCTCAGCCAACTCACGCGCCGTACGCGCAGCAGTCGCAAGATCGGGATGCTTCTCTTCAACGCTTGAAAGCAACTGACCCACCGCATCAAGCGAGGTCTGCAACGCATCTCGGGCAATATCAAACGCTGCAGGCTCGGGAAATGCCTCGAACGTGACACGGCGTGAAGGCATGTTCTCTAGAGCAGCACAACTCAAACGTAACTCGCGCGTCGATTGCTCAAGCGCGCGAGCTTGCTCAGACCAGTTCGTGAGCTCACGCGCATGGGCTAAGCCTGCCGTCTCAATCAAACGCCCCAAGTCCAGCAATTGATGCGTCGATACACTCGAGCCTAAAAAACGTGTCGCCGTATCGGGCAACTGATGGGCTTCATCAAACACGACCGTATCGGCTGCAGGCAATAAATCGGTGACGCCCTCATCGCGCAGCATCAGATCAGCCATAAATAAAGCGTGGTTGATTACAACAACATCAGCTTCCTGTGCCTGGCGACGCGCCTTCAACACAAAACAATCTCGAACATTCGGGCAATCCTGACCCAGGCAGTTCTCGCGTGTCGAGGTCACCCGTTGCCAGATTTCAGCATCTTCCGGCACAGTCGGCAGATCGGCCCTATCCCCCGTCGGACTTTGCTGAGCAAACGTCTGGATATTACGTAATTGATGCACTTCGCCGCGGGATTTGAGGGCCCGGTCTTCTCCCTGAAGGCGCTCAAGGTGGTAGTGACACACATAATTGCCCCGCCCTTTGAGCAAAGCGATTGTGGCTGGGATGCTAAGCGCTTCGCGTACCCGCGGAAGATCTCGGGAAAACAATTGATCCTGCAAGGTTCGCGTACCTGTTGACACCAATACCTTACCGCCGCCGAGTAACGCAGGCACTAGATAGGCCCACGTCTTACCCGTGCCAGTACCCGCCTCAGCGATCAGGGTGGATCGCTCTGCAATCGTACGCTCAACGGCCTGCGCAAGCTCAATTTGTGTCGTGCGCACACGAAAGCCAGGCGACATCGCCGCTAGCGGTCCATCGAGGGAAAAAATCTCGGAAATCAGGGGTTCTTGCATATCAAATACCAACAAAGCATGCCGGATCATACCGCCTGAACTGAGGACACTCCCCACATGTGGCAAAATCGTCCGTTTGTCGCCTTACAAGAAGCGTTTGATCAAATGAGTGATTTAAGTACTGCCACGTCAGACACCGAACTGCGCATCATTGCCCAGCTCGCAGAAGAGTTAAGCATTCGTCCACAGCAAGTCGCAGCCGTCATTGAGCTGCTGAAAGATGGCGCAACCGTGCCGTTTATTGCGCGCTACCGCAAGGAAGCAACGGGCGGGCTCGACGACACCGTGTTGCGTAACCTGGACACACGTCTGCTCTACTTGCGAGATCTCGAAGATCGCCGTGCAGCGATTTTGAGCTCGATCACCGAACAAAATAAGCTGACACCAGAACTCGAACTAGCCATCAAGCAAGCGGATACCAAACAGCGCCTAGAGGACCTCTACGCGCCATTCAAGGTCAAACGTCGCACTCGCGCACAAATCGCGCGAGAAGCGGGCCTAGAGCCTTTGGCAGACGGTATTCTGGCCGACTTGCAATGCGATCCGCTCGCACTAGCCGCACAATACTTAAATGCTGAGGCTGGCATCACCGAGCCTAAAGCTGCACTCGATGGTGCCCGCGATATTCTGGCCGAACGCTATGCAGAAAATGCCGACCTCTTGGCAGACATGCGTAATCACCTCTGGACACAAGGTTACCTATATTCAAAAGTAGCTGATGGCAAGGAGGCGGAAGGCGCGAACTTTCGAGACTGGTTCGACTTTAATGAACCGCTTCGCACCCTCCCCTCGCATCGTATTCTTGCCATGTTGCGTGGACGCCAGCAAGGTGCGCTTGAACTGCGCATTGGCATAGAAGCGTCACAAGACATACTGGTTCCGCACCCTTGTGTGGAGCGAGTCGCACGATTCTTAGAGCTTGGAAAAGGCCTGTTTGATGCGGCCCCCACGCCACGTGCGAAGTGGCTTGCGGATGT
>JBEDEU010000093.1:0-7489 GCA_041175585.1 Pseudomonadota bacterium
AGTTCAGCTTCGATCAATTGCTCGAGCACTTCACGATTGGCGAGCCTAATCGTATTGTTCTCAAAGCGTGGATCCGTCTTCCACTCAGGATGACCAAGCGTTTCAGCAACGCGCTCCCAATTGGCCTGATTCGCACCACCGATATTGAGATAGCCGTTCGCTGTTTTGAACGCCTGATAAGGCGCAGTCAATGGGTGTGCCGAACCACCAGGCCCTGCCGACAGCCCGGTCGCAAAGAACATAGCGGCCTGCCAGTACGTCTGCTGCATCGCAGCTTCCATCAACGAGGTGTCGACTATCTGCCCTAGCCCGGACTTACCGCGCTCGATCAGAGCTGCAAGAACGCCTACGCAAGATAAGATTCCAGCGTTGATATCCGAGACAGGATTACCAGTCTTAGCTGGCGGACCACCGGGGTGACCGGTAATACTCATGAGGCCACCAAAGCCCTGCGCAATCAAGTCAAAGCCACCTTTATCGGCAAGCGGCCCAGTTCGGCCATAGCCCGACACGACTGCATAAATCAGACCTGGGTTGACCGACTTCAAAACGTCGTAACCAACGCCGAGCTTCTCCATCGTGCCACGTCGATAGTTCTCTGTCAGAACATCTGCGTGCGCAACCATGCGCTTGAGGACATCCGCACCTTTCGGATTCTTCAAATCAAGGCCCATGCCCCGTTTGTTTCGATTCAAAATCAGAAACGGTGCCGAGACACCATTGATCTGTGGGTCTTGATAACCACGCGAATCGTCACCTTTGGGCAGTTTCTCAATCTTAATGACATCCGCGCCCATATCGGCCAACATCAGGCCACAGGTCGGACCCGCCATAATCTGAGAAAGCTCAAGCACACGAATACCTGCGAGAGGACCCGTTGGCGCGGTGGTCTTTACGTCGTTTTGACTCATTGCGTTATCGACCTACAAATTTAGGAGTCTGTTTAGCAAGGAATGATTTGTAGCCAATACGAAAATCTTCCGTATCAAAGCATTCAAAACACTCCTCTCTTTCTTTTTCCGTCAATGGCGTAGCGTCTTTAAGTCGGCGCGCAAACTGCTTGTGCCAACGCGCAACTAATGGCGCACCCGAGGCAATGCGTTGCGCTGTTGCCAAGGCTTCACCGGCCACTTGTTCGTCAGGAACAACACGCGATACGAGCCCGATACGTAGCGCTTCCTGTGCGTCAATGATGCGACCTTCCAACAAGAGCTCTAAGGCTTTGGACGATCCAATCAATGATGCAATCGGTTCCATTTCATCATAAGCCATCACGAGGCCCAAGTTCTTGATCGGCGCGCCGAAGCGACTCGACGCACCACAGATACGAATGTCTGCAAGCGCCGCAATCTCCATGCCACCACCCACGCAAATTCCATGAATCTGTGCGACAACAGGATGACGGCAGCTTTTTATTTTCTTGACGGTCTGGTGCATGAAGTGGCCGTACTCGGTCGCTTGTGCCTTATTGGAGCGCTGCGTTTCAAATTCACTAATATCGTTGCCAGGCGAAAAGGCCTTCTCACCGGCGCCACGCAAAATAATGCAACGCACATCATCCTGAGCAGATAATGCAACCATGGCATCTCCAAGCTCTCCCCACAGAGGCTTTGTCATTGCATTCAGTTTTTCTGGTCGGTTAATGGTCAGGGTGACGATATCCGCTTCGCGAGACTGCAATAAGATTTCCGACATGTCATTTTTCCGTAAATGAGTTTGAACAATAGCTTCAGTAAATGTATCAGGTGAGCGAGGGATAATCTACATACCCCTTTGCTCCACCACCGTAGAAAGTGGCGCGGTCATAAGGCGTGAGTGCTGCGCCTGTCTCCAGTCGCTTAGGCAAATCAGGATTGGAAATAAAGAAGCGACCAAAAGCAACAGCGTCTGCCTGACCACTTGTTATGGCTGCCTCAGCGCCTGCCCCGTCGTAGCCACCAGCGGCAAGAATTTTCCCGGAAAAGAATGGCCTGAACAGTGCAGACGCACTCGGCTGATCGTCTTTCACTTTATCTGACCCACCAGCCATCGTCGAACGCGGTTCGATCAAATGCAGATACGCTAGATTCAACTTGTCGAGCGCCTTGATTACATATGTGAACAAGCCGATCGTGTCTTGATCAGACATGTCATTAAACGTGCCATAGGGCGATAGACGCACACCCATACGATCAGTTGACCAGACCGTTGCGACAGCCTGCATCACTTCTAGAAGCAAACGTGCTCTGTTCTCAATCGAGCCACCATACTGATCGGTGCGCTTGTTCGAACCATCATGCAAGAACTGATCGAGCAAATAACCATTGGCGCCATGTACTTCAACGCCATCAAACCCGGCAGCTTTTGCTTGCTTGGCTGCGTGCACGTAGCTCGCAACCAAGGTCGGCATTTCATCGAGGGCCAAGGCGCGCGGTGTCTCATAGGGCGCGAGCTCCCACGTGGCGGTGTAAACCTTGCCCTGCGGTGCGATCGCAGATGGTGCTACGGGTAAACCCTCGGATGGGTGTAGCGAAGAATGCGAAATCCGACCAACATGCCAAAGCTGGCAAACAATTGTTCCGCCCGCCGCATGCACGGCATCGGTTACTTTGCGCCAACCTGCTACCTGCGCATCTGAGTAAATGCCTGGCGTTGCAGGATATCCCTTGCCTTGCGCAGAGATTTGCGCTGCTTCAGAAATAATCAAACCGGCGCTCGCGCGCTGTGCGTAATACTGGGCGGCTAAGTCACCGGGCACGTCGTCCGCACCCGCGCGCATGCGGGTTAAGGGGGCCATTACAACTCTATTCTTGAGTGGGAGTGCGCCGAGCGAGACGGGTGATGACAGCTTCATGTGGATCCTGTGGACGTTGACTAACATTAAACACAAATGACTGCATGATTCTACCCTCGGGGAAACCATCGGTCTTATTACTTGTCACACTAGAGTGCACCCGCTATAGTTCAAGTTGTTTTTTCAATCTATTCAGGAAACCGCCATCATGACAGCAAAGTCAAACAACTATGGGTTTAACGGCCTGCGTCGAAGCTTGCTCAGTTTAGCGCTGACGGGATCGCTCACACTCGCCTGTTGGAGCGCGCCTTCTTTGGCTCAGACCAAAGACCTGACGATTGCCTTATCGACCCCAGTTACAACCGTTGATCCACATTTTCATAATCTGACGCCAAATAACGCAATGGCCGCGCACGTTTTTGAAACGCTCGTGAAAGCCGACGCAAGTCTTAAAACCTACCCAGGCCTCGCAGAGTCCTGGAAAGCCTTATCGGATACTGAATGGGAATTTAAACTGCGCAAAGACGTTAAGTGGCATAACGGCGAGCCCTTCACTGCAGAGGATGTCGCCGCAACGATCAAGCGCATCCCTAATGTTCCAAACAGCCCTGCCTCGTTTGCGGTGTTTGTCCGTGCTATCACAGACGTCAAAATCATAGACCCGCACACCATTCGTTTCACAACAGCTACTACCTACCCACTACTGCCCACTGACATGGTTTCGGTTGCGATCGTTCCTAAGGCGGTGGCCGAGACTGCAAAAACAGAAGACTTTAACTCCGGCAAAGCAATGATTGGAACCGGTCCTTTCCGCTTCCAAGAATATGTCTCCGGCGATCGAATCATTTTGGTACGTAATAAAGATTATTACGACGCTCAACAGAGCTGGGACAAGGTCACTTTCCGTATCATCACCAGTGCGCCTGCCCGTGTTGCCGCACTGCTCTCGGGCGATGTGCATATGATTGAGGGTGTTCCTACCGCCGACGCAGCAAAACTCAGCAAAGATGCGCGAGTCACTGTTTCAAACGCCGTATCGAACCGCATGATCTATCTGCATCTAGACAGCAATCGGGAGAAGAACTCTCCTTTTGTGACCACGGCAGATGGTAAGCCTCTTGAAGCCAACCCCCTGCGTGATGCGCGCGTGCGCCGTGCATTAAGCAAGATGATTGATCGCAATGCAATCGTGTCGCGAGTCATGGAAGGTCAAGCGATCGCTGCGGGCCAGTTACTCGACGAGTCGTTTTTTGGAACGAGTAAAAAGCTCAAGCCCGATGCTTACGACCCCGCAGGAGCCAAGAAGCTGATGGCAGAGGCAGGCTACCCCAATGGATTCGGCCTAACCTTGCACTCGCCAAATAATCGCTACATCAACGACGGTGCGACAGCGCAAGCCGTGGCTCAGTTTCTGTCTCGCAATGGCGTGCCAACGAAAGTTGACACGATGCCTTCCAATATATTTTTCACGCGGGCAAGTAAGCAAGAATTCTCGTTCATCCTTGCTGGCTGGGGAGCGTCATCAGGTGACACCTCATCGCCCTTACGATCACTTTTGGCTACGTATGACGCGAAAGCTGGTATGGGTGCTGCCAACCGAGGCCGTTTTTCTAGCCCAGAACTTGACGCACTCATCGCAAAAGCCGTTGTGATTATTGATGATAAGCAACGCGACGCTGCACTTGCACTGGCCAGTGAAAAAGCCATTGAGCTCATGGGACTGATTCCATTGCATTACGAGGTCAGCACTTGGGCAACACGCAAAGGAATCAGCTACACAGGACGCGCAGATCAATACACGTTGGCCCAAGATGCCAAGCTCGCCGGCAAGTAATCATCAAGTCGTTTGGGCTTCTACCTACTATCCATAAAAGGCATTGATCCGTGACAGCTTTCGTAATTCGTCGTTTGGCTCAAGCCGTATTCGTTCTATTTGTCACGTCAGTTTTGGTATTTGGAGGCTTGTATCTCGTGGGGGACCCCATCGAGATACTCGTCCATCCCGAAGCAGATCAGATTGAAAGAGACCGTGCGCGTGTCGCCCTAGGACTGGACAAACCTCTGGTTGAGCAATACCTGACTTTTCTCAAAGGGGCGGTAACGGGTAACCTTGGCAAGTCCTTCGTCTATGCACGTCCTGCACTTGATGTGATTTTCGAACGCATGCCAGCAACGATGGAGCTTGCTGTATTGGCAATGCTGATAGCGGTTGTGCTGGGCATTCCTCTTGGACTCTATGCAGGGCTTCGGCCCAACTCTTTCATATCCCGTAGCATCATGACGGGGTCCATTGTTTGCTTTTCGTTACCCACTTTTTGGGTGGGCTTATTACTGATCTTGTTATTTGCGGTAACGCTCGGATGGCTGCCCTCCACTGGACGAGGTCCTACCGAGGATATTTTCGGCCTTCAGCTTTCTATTTTTAGTCTTGAAGGCTTGAAATACGCATTACTCCCTGCTTTAAATTTGGCCCTATTGAAACTCGCCCTGATCATTCGACTCACACGCGCACAGACACGCGAACAAAGCCTGCTTGATTACATTAAATTTGCTCGCGCGAAGGGCTTGAGAACCTCTCGTGTTATCGGGGTGCATCTCCTGAAAAACATTCTTATCCCTCTAGTAACCGTCATTGGGCTAGAGCTTGGCTCCGTGATTGCTTACGCGATTGTGACAGAGACGATTTTTGCGTGGCCTGGTATGGGCAAACTCGTCATCGACTCTATCTTTCAGCTCGACCGACCGATTGTGGTGGCTTACCTTTTAGTGGTTGTGTGTATGTACATCATTATTAACCTTGTCGTCGACATCCTCTACTCCTTGCTCGATCCGCGCGTTCGTATATCGGAGCAACACGGATGACCGAACAAGTGCAAAAAATAGCAAAGGTTCAAACGCCTTTCAAACGCCTTTGCAGTCAGTATGCCGAAAGCCCCGTCGCTTTGATTGGCTTAGTCGTTCTGATTGCGGTGATCTTTGTTGCGGTGTTCGCACCGCTCATTTCTCCGCAGAATCCCTATGATCTATCCAAACTAGATCTTATGGATGCTCGCTTGGCCCCTGGTGAAATCGGCTTAGGCGGACAACACTATTTGCTCGGCACCGATGGTCAAGGACGCGATATGGTTTCCGCCATTTTTTACGGACTCCGCGTATCGCTCTATGTCGGTTTAACGAGCGGCATCATAGCGCTCGTAATCGGTAGTGTGTTGGGGGTACTGGCTGCTCATTTAGGCGGACGGTTTGAGCAAGTCATCATGCGCATCGTCGACATTCAGCTTGGTTTCCCAGCAATCTTGGTCGCACTTGTTTTGCTTGCAGTGCTTGGTAAAGGTGTCGACAAAATCATTATCGCGCTCGTCAGTGTTCAGTGGGCCTACTATGCACGCACTGCTCGCTCAGCCGCTTTGGTCGAACGAGGCAAAGAGTATGTCGAGGCCGCGCGCTCACTTGGTCTGAAAGGCTCGCGTATTGTGTTGCGGCACTTGCTTCCCAACGCCATGGCCCCTCTGATCGTTGTTGGTACAGTCCAAGTCGCGCATGCAATCGCATTAGAGGCCACCCTTTCCTTCCTGGGCCTTGGCTTGCCCGCAACGGAACCCTCTTTAGGTTTGTTGATTTCGAACGGCTATGAATATTTGCTTTCCGGAAAATACTGGATCAGCGTTTATCCTGGGATCGCCTTGTTGATAACAATCCTTGCGATCAATATCGTCGGTGATCAGTTGCGTGACATCCTGAATCCGAGGCTCTCACGATGACAAACTTACTTTCCATTAAAAATTTAAGAACAGAATTTGATACCCGCAACGGCTTGCTCCCTGCGGTAGCGGATGTCTCGATCGAGCTCGCTCGAGGTCAAGTACTTGGACTGGTGGGCGAATCAGGTTCTGGCAAATCGGTGACAGGCTTCTCTATACTCGGACTAGTAGATCTGCCCGGACGTATCGCCTCAGGCAGTGTTATCTTTGATGGGCAAGAACTTGTAGGTAGTGATCAAGAGTCTCTGAGAAAGTTGCGTGGCAAGCGAATCGCCATGATTTTTCAAGATCCAATGATGACGCTCAATCCTGTGCTAACCGTCGAAACGCAGATGGTCGAAACCGTGCTCGCGCATGAGGCCGTCAGTAAGGCGGTTGCCCGTAGCCGTGCAGTGGAAGTCTTAGGTAAAGTGGGCATCGCGTCCCCTTCCGAGCGAATTGGACAATATCCGCATCAGTTTTCGGGTGGAATGCGGCAACGCGTTGCGATTGCGATTGCAATGCTCCATCGGCCAGACCTCATCATCGCCGACGAGCCAACCACTGCACTGGATGTCACGGTACAAGGACAAATTCTGTACGAGATGCAACAGCTGGTTAGCAACTCCGGTACCGCACTGATTTGGATTACGCACGATCTTGCTGTGGTGGCTGGCTTAGCAGACCATATTGCCGTGATGTATGCAGGTCGAATTGTCGAATACGGCACTGCTGAGGCCGTATTAAGCAGTCCACGCCATCCCTATACACGAGGGCTTCTTGACTCCGTACCGACGACGACAAAGCCTGGTATGCGGTTAAGGCAAATTCCAGGTGCCACACCGTCTATCACTGAGCTGGGTGCATCGTGCGCCTTTGCTGCGCGCTGTAACTATGCACAAGCCGCCTGCTCTCAGATGCCCGATATCTCTTCTCTTGGCGCCCATCAGGTGCGCTGTTGGCATCCTCTTATGCC
>JBEDEU010000094.1:0-7488 GCA_041175585.1 Pseudomonadota bacterium
CGTACACCGGCTGATTCACGACTCAATCGGGATGCAACTGAGTTGGCAGATTCAAGCTCTGCTTACAACATTCGTTATGTTCGGTCCGGGACGACACTTTTTTTTAAAAGGGTTTCCTGCGCTCTGGCATCGGAGTCCCGACATGAACTCTCTCGTTGCACTGGGATCGGGGAGCGCTTGGCTTTATTCGCTCGTGACAACGTTCACGCCGCAATGGTTGCCCGCCAATGCACGCTTCGTCTACTTCGAGGCTGCGGCAGTAATCGTTACGCTGATACTTTTAGGACGCTGGCTCGAGGCCCGTGCGAAAGGTCGAACCGGCGATGCGATCCAACATCTTATTGGGCTTCAGCCGCGCACTGCGCATGTCGTCACATCTGGAACGGAGATCGTCGACCATCCGATTGAACAGGTCAAACCAGGTGATTACTTGTTGGTACGGCCAGGCGAGCGCCTTGCTACCGATGGCGTCATTTCGGAAGGTAGTCCGTACATTGATGAATCGATGATTACTGGTGAGCCGATTGCAATCGGCAAACACCCCGGAGATCGGGTGACAGGCGGCACCCTCAACACGACGCGTAGCTTTACCTTCAGAGCAACGCACACGGGAAAGGATACGGTGCTCGCACAGATCGTTCGCATGGTTCAAACTGCCCAAGGTGCAAAACTCCCGATTCAAGCGGTGGTTGACAAAATCACTGCGTGGTTCGTACCGGCAATACTGCTGTGTGCCATCGTTACATTTTTAATCTGGTATCTGATTGGGCCTGCCCCACACTTTACCCATGCGCTCGTGGCGGCTGTTGCAGTGTTGATCATTGCCTGCCCCTGCGCCATGGGCTTAGCAACACCAACGTCCGTCATGGTCGGTACGGGTCGCGCAGCACAGGCGGGCATTTTGTTCCGGCAAGGCGATGCGTTGCAAAGACTGCGTGATGTCACCACGATTGCGTTCGACAAAACAGGCACACTCACTCTCGGCAAACCGCAGGTCACCGATCTGGAACTTCTTGACTCAACTTATACGTACGATACGGTCCTGAGTTGGACAGCCGCGATGCAGGCACACTCTGAGCATCCTATCGCACGCGCCTTTGTCCAAGCCGCCAACGACCGCGTGCTCAGCATCCCTACTGCGCAAGACTTTCAAACAAGCACTGGTTCTGGCGCTAAAGCAAGCGTGTGTGGTCATTCAATATCTGCGGGCTCCGAGCGATACATGCATGAGCAAGGAGTCAGCGCACTCAATCAGCAAGAGCGGATGCAGCAGTGGGGGCTCGCTGCAAAAACACCTATTCTTATTGCGATCGATGGGGTACTGGTTGCGGTTGCGGGCCTTTCCGATCCAATCAAAGCTTCGGCGGCGTCTACGATAGAGTCGCTTAAGACAGCTGGAATTCGCACGGCAATGATTACGGGCGATCATCCCCTCACCGCTCGCGCTGTGGCAGACAAGTTAGGTATTGATGATGTTTACGCAAACGTTTCACCAGCCGGTAAGGTCGAGTGCCTGCAGTCGATGCAGGGAAAGGGACAAGTCGTGGCCTATGTAGGCGATGGAATCAACGATGCACCGGCTTTAGCGACAGCGGATGTGGGCATTGCTATCGGTACAGGCACTGACGTAGCAATTGAATCCGCGAGCGTCGTGCTGATCTCTGACAATCTGAACGGCTTGATCAACGCAATTACGTTATCTAACGCAACATTACGAAATATTCACCAAAATCTTTTTTGGGCCTTCGCCTACAACGCAGCACTCGTCCCAATTGCAGCGGGTGCACTCTACCCAAACTTCGGCATCCAGTTGTCTCCTGCGTTCGCCGCTGGCGCCATGGCATGCTCGAGCGTATTTGTCGTTGCGAATGCCCTGCGCCTCAAAAGACTGTCACTCAACTAAGATCATCAGGCTGGCCGCCAAGTTGTTGTCAAGGACTCAGGTGCAGGACGCTGCGCCGGCACTGCAGGATTGATTGGCGTGCCGATCGCAAGAAAACCGACAAATCGATAGTCGAGCGGATCAAAACCAAGTGCCTCGGGCACTTCGTCTGTGTAGCTACCGAGGCCGGTGCTCCAGTAGCTAGAGAAACCCATCATGTGCGCGGCGTTTTGTATATTCATCGCAGCGGCGCCCATCGATAGTGTTTGCTCAATCTCAGGCACTTTCTCGTTATTGTGTGAAATCTTATAAGCCATTGCGATTAACAACGGAACGGTCGATAACCACTTGCGTGTGTTTTGTTCTTTCTGAGCAGTCACCTCACGCCCTGAGCGACGCGTAGCAGAAATTGCTAAGTCAGCGAACGCATCAATGTGTTCGCGATGAATCAGCGCAAACCGCCAAGCGCGCAGCGCCGAATGATCCGGAGCGCACACTGCAGCACGCAAGAGCATGTCAATTTGTTCAGCGTTCGGGCCCGGAGCCTGCACAAGCTTCTGGGAGCGACGGGTAATAATTTCTTGAACACTAGCCAAACTCGACATATGTACTCGCATAGATAGGGAGTTAAAAAAAACCCCGCATCACTTTCGCGACACAGGGCTTCCACTTCCGGTAGTCTGCGTTAAGCAGACTAAGCGGTTAAGTATTACAGCACTTGAATATTGGTTGCGCTTGGGCCTTTGGCGCCCTGACCGATTTCAAAGCTGACTTTCTGGTTTTCTTCGAGAGTCTTGTAACCGCTCGAACGAATCTCCGAATAGTGAGCAAACAAATCTTTGCCGCCACCATCAGGCATGATGAAACCATAACCTTTTTCAGCATTGAACCACTTCACGACACCAGTTGCCATTTCAAACTTCCTTGATAAATATAAAAAACGGGCAAAACCGCCCAACGTGCTAGATGATCAAGGAAGGGATAGACACCACTGATTACCACTAAGGGCGACAGCCTAGGTACAAAAACCGCGTCGCTTGAGAATCTTGCCACTCGAGTGTAGAGGTGAAGCATGCTCTAGTCAAACAAAAGTAAGTGTTTTATGCAGATAAGTCCCTGATTTTGCAGTTTTCTCTAAAAAAATGCTCAAAAAGCAACAAATATAGTGAATCCTCAAATTCAAGAGGACAAAAACACAATAAACCACTGACTTACTAGTCTTAAACTTTAACTTTTCACTAACATAGCTGGAAAAATCCATGAAAGTCATCGTTTTAGGCGCCGGAGTCATCGGAACCACCACAGCTTTCTACTTGGCCCGCGCAGGCGCACAGGTCACGGTTATCGATCGTCAACCCTCCGCAGCGAACGAAACAAGCTTCGCCAATGCCGGGCAGATCTCACCCGGTTACTCCACGCCATGGGCTGCTCCTGGCATTCCCCTCAAAGCATTCAAGTGGATGTTTCAACGCCATGCGCCGTTGGCAATTCGTTTAGACGGAAGCCTGTGGCAATTGAAATGGATGGCTAGCATGCTGGGGCAGTGCAATGCCGAGCGCTACGCGATTAACAAAGAACGCATGATGCGTGTCGCTGAGTACAGCCGCCATTGCCTAGATGCTTTACGCCACGACACAGGTATCGCCTATGAGCAACGCACCCGCGGCACCCTGCAACTGTTTCGCACGCAGGAACAGATGGATGCCGTTGGACGCGACATCGATGTACTAAAAGAGCTCGGTGTCCCCTACGAACTTCTATCCGCAAGTGAACTCAAATCGGCTGAGCCCGCCCTCGCCCATGCAAGCACTCCGTTGGCTGGTGGCTTACGCTTGCCGAGCGACGAAACAGGTGACTGTCATATGTTCACCACGAGACTTGCGCAGATGGCACAAGGTCTCGGTGTCGAGTTTCTCTACGACACTCCCATTGACGAGATTCAGCAGGCGAATGGGCTAATCCAAGGCGTACGTTGCGGCGCTCGTGTGCACACAGCCGACCGTTATGTCGTCGCACTTGGCAGCTACTCAAGAGAGCTACTTTCTGCCCTGGGCTTCAACATTCCGGTCTATCCAGTCAAGGGTTACTCATTGACAATCCCGCTCGTTGATGAATCACGCGCACCGCAGTCGACCGTTCTCGACGAAACCTATAAAGTCGCTGTCACACGCTTTGATCAACGTATCCGAGTCGGCGGCATGGCTGAACTAGGTGGCTTTGATTTGAGCTTGAATCCACGCCGGAAAGAAACGTTGGAAAAAGTCGTGATGGACCTGTTTCCAGGCGGAGACCTCAAGCGCGCCAGTTTCTGGACGGGTCTGCGCCCGATGACTCCGGACAGCACTCCTATTGTTGGCGCGACGTCCGTCAACAATCTGTTTCTCAATACAGGGCATGGAACGCTCGGCTGGACGATGGCCTGTGGATCTGGCAAGCTCGTTGCAGATCAAGTCATGGGTCAACAGCCTGAGATAAGCACTGAGGGGCTCAGTCTAAGTCGATACATACGTAGTGTCGGTGGCAAACCGATCAAGGCGACGTGCGTGCCAGCTTGAGCTGCTAGCCTGATATCATTTGGGCATCACTTTTTGCCTAAATCCAGAGCATGACGCGCCCTTCCAAAGCAATAATAGACTTGGCCGCCCTCAAAGCAAACTACCTTTGGGGACGGTCGCAACAACAAGGTAAAGCCTTTGCCGTCGTAAAAGCGAACGCGTATGGGCATGGCGCAGTCGCTTGCGCAAAATCTTTAGCGGATATTACCGACGGGTTCGCTGTGGCATTTTGTGCTGAAGCCGTTGAGCTTCGCGAGGCCGGGATCACAAACCCCATTCTGGTGCTTGAAGGTTGTTTTGATATCGATGAACTTGAACTCGCCCAGAAGTTATCAATATGGGTGGCCATTCATCAAGAGAGTCAAATCAGAGACCTAGAGCACGCGAACCTAGCTCACAACAGTGTGCATGTGTGGCTCAAAGTCGACAGTGGCATGCACCGCGCCGGGTTTGCACTAAATGAAGTCAAGCTTGTACACGAGCGTCTTACAAAATGCCGGGCTGTTGCGTCCATTACCCTGATGTCGCACTTTTCGTGCTCAGACGAGCCAGACAAATCGACAACATTGAATCAAATCGACGCTTTTGAACAAGCAACGCAAGGATTGCCGGGGGCGCGAAGCCTAAGTAACTCTGGTGCGGTGTTGGCCTGGCCTCAGGCAACACGTGACTGGGCTCGGCTCGGAATTCTTCTGTACGGAGCAGATCCTCTGCCACAACCTGCCGGCAAATTAATCCCTGTCATGACGCTGCAAAGTGAGGTTTTTGCCGAGCGTTGGCTTGAACCGGGTGAACCTATCGGTTACGGCGCACGATTCGTTACACCTGCAAGAACACGAGTTGGTTTGGTGGCGTTAGGATATGCCGACGGCTACCCACGACAGGTACCCAGTGGTACGCCTGTTGCCGTCGATGGCGTTTTAACAACGATCATCGGACGGGTCTCAATGGATATGATCACAATTGACCTGACTCCTCTGCCGCAAGCCGGGATCGGCAGCAAAGTAGAGTTCTGGGGCAAACAGATAGACGTTAATGTCATCGCGCAAGCCGCAGGAACGATTTCCTACGAGCTACTTTGCAATGTCAAACGAGTACCGAAAGAATACTAAAGGTTACGCACAATGCAACTTGCTACATGGAACGTTAACTCGCTCAAAGTAAGACTCCCACAGGTTCTTACCTGGCTTGATTCGAATCCCGTCGATGCCTTGTGCTTACAAGAGCTCAAACTCGATCACGACAAGTTCCCGCTACAAGCATTTAAAGAAATCGGCTATCACGCATCTTGGACAGGTCAGAAAACTTATAACGGTGTCGCGGTCATCTCCCGCGAACCAGGTATAAATGAAATCAGAAATATCCCGGGTTACGACGACCCGCAACAGCGCGTCATCGCGACCACCCTTCCCTTCGGCAATGAGACAATTCGCGTTGTTAGCGCCTACTGTCCCAACGGACAAGCACTCGACAGTGACAAATACATTTACAAGCTCGAGTGGTACCGGGCGTTTGCTGCGTGGTTAAAACAAGAGAAAGATAGCCACAGAAATATCGCGGTTTTAGGAGACTACAACGTCGCACCGAAGGATGAGGACGTGCACAACCCTGAGAAGTGGGTCGGTCAGGTACTTGTATCTGAGCCTGAGCGGGCTGCTTTAACTGCCTTAGTCGACTTGGGCTTTACCGATGCATTTCGACTGTTTGAGCAACCAGCAAAGTCGTTTAGTTGGTGGGATTACCGCATGAACAGTTTTAAACGCAATGCCGGCGTGCGCATTGACCACGTATTGCTCTCTGAAGCCCTGGTCCCGCACTGCAAATCCTGCGTCATTGACAAGGGCCCACGCGGCAACGAACAGCCATCCGACCACACTCCAGTCGTAGCGACTCTTTCGCTTTAATCAACATATATGCCTCGACTACAGCCTCTAGCACTCGACCATCTGGCGATCAATGTCCATTACGACATGGATCATGCGCAACGGACCTTCGAACTTCTAGGCTTTAACCTCACTCCCCGTGGATTTCATAGCTTAGGTTCGATCAATCATTTGTTGACGTTCGATCATGACTATCTTGAGCTCGTCGGCTTGCCAACGCATACGCAAAACGTTAGACGCGAGATCTTGCAAAGCCCGCAAGGTATTGATGGCCTTGTGTTCAAAACGGAAAATGCAGATAAAACCCATAAAAATTTAAAGAAGAATGGCGTTGAGGTATCCGACGTGCAAACCTTTGGGCGTCCAGTAGAGCTCGCAGGCAAAAACCATGAAGCACGATTTAAAACCACGCGGCTGCAAGCCGGGCAATTTGAAGCTGGTAGGATTTATTACTGCCAGCATCTGACGCCGGACCTTGTCTGGCGCAAAGAATGGCAATCGCATCCGAACACCGCGCATGCAATTACAGCAATGTGTGTGGTCTGTCCGAACCCCAATGCGCAAGCCAAGAAATATGCAACCCTAGCGAATGCCGTCACACGCAAAGGACGGCATAACGAAAGCCGCGTGCAATGCGATAACTTTGAACTGGTCTTTATCACCGATGAAATGTACCGTGCTGTGTACGGATCCCACGCACAATCCAGTAAAGGCCGCAACAGTTTCTTTGGTGCCCTCGCACTGTTTGCGAGCGACTTATGCCAGGTTCGCCGATATGCAATCGATGCCTCCAGCAAAGTTTCTGGGCTAAAGTGGAGCGATCAAGGCGACCGCATCACGCTATCCGTCGCACAATACGGAGTCGTCATAGACTTCGTCCAGTCTGACTAGTACTTTTCAACAGCTTCAATCCAATTACAAAAAACGCATCACACGACGGAGATCAATTCTATGCTTACCATTTGGGGACGCATCACATCAATAAATGTACGCAAAGCTGTTTGGGCCGCTGAAGAGCTCGAAATTCCCTATCAGCGCATCGATGCCGGCGGCGCCTTCGGACTGACGAAGACTCCCGAGTACCTCTCGATGAATCCAAATTCTGTTGTCCCCACGCTCGTGGATGGCGATTTCACTCTTTGGGAATCGAACGTAGTCGTTCGATATC
>JBEDEU010000095.1:0-7445 GCA_041175585.1 Pseudomonadota bacterium
CGTGAGCTCACGCGCTACACCACCTCTGGGTGCGAGGATCGCTGTCGTCGGTTCTGGTATTGCAGGACTCGCATCTGCGTGGTTGTTAAAAGACAAGTACCGGGTCAGCTTATTTGAAGCGGGGAGCTACTTCGGTGGCCACTCCAATACTGTCGATGTCACCCTCGAGGGGTGCACCCATCCTGTAGATACTGGATTTCTTGTCCACAATGATCTGACTTATCCCAATCTGATCCAACTTTTCAAACACTTAAATGTTGATGTGCACTCAAGCGACATGTCATTTGGTGTGTCCCTCTCTGAGCCCGATATGGAGTGGGCCGGAACAGACCTCTCGACTGTCTTTGCGCAGCGTAGAAATCTGATTCGGCCCAAGTTTCTGGGCATGTTGCGCGATATTCTGCGCTTTAACAAGAATGCGCAGCGTTACTTGGCTGAGGCGCAGTCTAATGCTCGTGAGATGTCGCTTGAACAGCTGCTCGATCGTGAGCGCTTTGGTCAAACAATGCGCGATTGGTATTTGTTGCCAATGGCTGCAGCAATCTGGTCAGCTCCTGTTAAAGATATTCTCGAGTTTCCTGCGATTAATTTTTTGACGTTTTGCTTGAATCATCGCCTATTACAAATTCAGGAGAGGCCGCAGTGGAAGACTGTTTCGGGTGGCTCGCGTCGGTATGTTGAAAAATTAGTGCGCGACATAGATGATGCGCGTCTGAATTGTCCAGTGCTTCGTGTTGAGCGGCGGGATGCAGGCGTTTCAGTCCATACAGCCGATGGCATAGAGCTCTTCGACGCGGTTGTGTTGGCGTGTCATGCTCCGACAAGTCTCGCTATTCTCGACGCGGCACGGCAAGAAAGAGACGTGTTGCAGGCGTTCCGTTATCAAGAGAATAGGGCAGTGTTGCACACTGATATTCGCTTGTTACCTCGACGGAAAAAAGTTTGGTCAGCCTGGAATTACCTGTCGACTGGTCATGCCCGACAAGACCAGCCTGTGGCAGTTAGTTATTTACTGAACCAGCTTCAGGATCTGCCTTTTGCGCAGCCTGTCATCGTGACGTTGAATCCCACCATAGAGCCTAATCCAGAATTGATTCTGCGAGAACTGCGCTACGAGCACCCAGTTCTTGATGGCGCAGCCGCGCGTGGACAGTCCAATCTTCCGACGATCCAAGGCTTAGATCGTGTTTGGTACTGTGGCGCCTGGACGGGTTATGGTTTCCATGAGGATGGTCTCAAGTCGGCGCTGCGCGTCGTACGTGACTTTGATGTAGAAATTCCATGGGATGCGGTTTATGACTAATCCCGTGATTGAACTGTGTAGCGGCAGAGTGATGCATGCCCGGTTAAGACCTTTCGTGCATCGCTTTGTTTACCGTGTATTTTGTATTCGACTGCGTATTGATCGGTTGCCGGAAGCCGCCCGATTTAATAGCTGGCTGTTCGCGATAGAGAAGAGCCGCCTCGTGAGTTTCTTTTCGCGTGATCATGGGGCGCGTGATGGCGCCGAACTTCAGTCTTGGCTTGCCGATCTCTTACAAAAATCTCAACTTGATATCAAGACAGGCGCTGTATGGTTGCAGTGCTTTCCACGCGTCCTCGGTTATGTCTTCAATCCAGTCAGTTTCTGGTTTGTTCATGATCACGAGGGAGTACTACGCGTGTTAGTGGCTGAGGTGAACAATACCTTTGGGCAGCGGCATCAATATGTGTTGATCGCACCTGGCTTAGCCGAGATAACGGACGAGACCGAGCTAAGCTGCGCAAAAGTATTCCATGTTTCCCCCTTTTGCGCTGTCAGTGGTGGTTATAGATTTCGCTCGGCCAATTTGGCGGGAATGCACCGCATGGCGATTGATTACCATGACCCAAGCGATGTCGCAGAGCCACTACTACGCACAGCCATTGTGACAAACCGTAAGCCCTTTTCGACGACTGCGTTATTACGATACCTTCTAACGATGCCCATGATGACCTTTGGTGTGATGTTGCGTATTCACTTGCAAGCCTTTCAGTTGTGGAGAAAAGGAGGGCGATACCATCCTGTACCACCTCTGCCTGAAAGTGAAGTAACGACAAGTAATGTTGGGAGACGGGGATGAAGCTCAATGATCATCCTGTCGGCGTTTCGCGGCATGCAGTGCCACTCTCTGGGCGTCTTTTTATGCGGATGCTTGAGAGAGTTTCTGTCGGCCGCCTACACCTCGTACAACCCGATGGACTTGTACGTACCTTTGGTGAGCGCGCTGAAAAGCTACTACCAGTTGAGCATGAGGCCCAGTTGGAAATTTATGACTGGCGTGCGATTGGACTGATTCTGCGACAAGGTGATGTCGGATTTGCCGAAAGTCTGCGCAGGGGCTGGGTAGGTTGTGATGATTTGGTGTCGCTTTTTACGATCGCGATTTTGAATCAACAGGTCTCGCAAGCAGTGGATGGGCAATGGTGGGCGCTTCTGCTTAAGCGCTTGTCTCACTGGGTTTTTAAAGACAATAGCCGATCCGGAAGTCGGCGCAATATCCTGAGTCATTATGATGTTGGTAATGATTTCTATAGGATTTGGCTTGATCCGAGCATGACTTACTCCTCCGCGTACTTTGCCGGAGATGCAACGCTCGATCTTGAGCAAGCACAGAACCAAAAGTATGACCTCATCCTTGACCAACTTGGCGCGACGCCCGGACAGTCAGTCCTCGAGATCGGATGCGGCTGGGCTGGTTTTGCAGAACGCGCTGCCCGTCGAGGGTTGAAAGTGGTCGGTATCACCATTTCGGATGCTCAGTTAAAGTATGGTCGTGCGCGTATGACCGAGGCAGGTCTAAATCATTTGGTTGAACTCAGGCTACAGGATTATCGTGACGTACCTGAGCAGTTTGATCACATCGTATCGATTGAAATGTTTGAGGCCGTTGGCCTGCTGCACTGGCCAAACTATTTCAAAGTGGTCGCACGTTGCTTGCGACCTGGTGGCAAGGCGGTAATACAGGCTATTGATATTGCTGAAGACCGGTTTGATGCCTACCGCCACGGTACTGATTTCATACAGCAATACATCTTTCCGGGCGGTATGTTGCCCTCTGCAACACGCTTCGCACGTGAGACGCATTCTGCCGGCTTAAAGGTTGATGCAAAGGTGTCATTTGGCTTGGATTATGCCGAGACGCTGAGGCTCTGGGGCGTGGCTTTTGATCGCAATTTAAGTGCGATCGCTGCACAAGGATTTGATGACGCATTTATACGTATTTGGAAAATGTATCTCGCATACTGCGAGGTGGGCTTTCGGTACGCACGCACGGATGTAAAACAATGGGTCTTATCGCACGCCTAAGCTTAGCCTTGTTCTGCTCGCTTTTATTCGGAGCCAGCGCAAATGCATTTGAACCTCCTGAAGGCATTCCCCAGGTCGGGGAGGTTGGCCGGGCGCAGTTTTCTCGGTTTGGCTTTCGCATCTATGACGCCCGGCTTTGGGCGCCTGGTGGTCGGTACATCGCGAACCAGCCTTTCGCACTTTCTCTGACTTATCACAGGACCATAGAAGGGGCGCGTATTGTTCAGGCCTCGTTAGATGAAATGACCAAGCTTGGCATTGCGGTCAACGCGCACCCACAATGGCGAGAGCAATTGGCTCGTGTATTGCCTGATGTTGTTTCGGGAGACACGCTGATGGGTGTCTACCAACCGGGCGAGGGCGCGCGTTTTTATCATCAAGGTAAGTTAACCGGTCAGATTGATGACAATCTTGCCCGGGCATTCTTTGCAATCTGGCTGGATCCGCGAACCAGCGAGCCAGTGCTCAGGCAGGCATTGCTGGGTAGCAAGCCGTGAGTCCCTACCGTTTAGCCGCGTATGGTGCGCTTGGATTGCCATTGGCGATGGCAATGATGCCGATCTACATGATTTCGCCAAAGTACTACGGCGAAAATCTTGGTTTGAACTTAGTGTCTTTGGGCGCCATCTTATTTTTGACGCGACTATTGGATACTGCACAAGACCCTTTTTTAGGTCGAATCGTTGATGCTGTTCAATCTAAGCGTTTTGGGTGGCCACTGATTGCTGGATTCGCGTCCATTTTGTTAGCGATTAGCTTTGTACTCTTGTTTTCGCCACCTGACTGGTCTGAGCTTGGGTTAATGGCCTGGCTCGCGTGCTGTCTGATGGCACTCTATGCTGCACACAGCTTACTGAATATTTGTTATGTGACCTGGGGGACACGGCTGAGTGATGAGCCGCTCGTGCGTTCTCGCGTCGTTGCGTGGCGTGAGGGGCTCGGCTTGCTTGGCGTGGTGTGCGCGTCGGTCTTACCCGTTACCCTGGTAGAGCATTACGGCGCTTCTTTTGGGTATAGGCTGTTTGCGTACGGATTCTCTGCAACCTTGTTTGTTGCACTTGTCATTACCCTGGTCTGGACACCGCGTCCGTTAGATCGCGTGATAGTTCCGGATTCGGGATGGCGTGCAGCGCTTGCATATCTCCCTGTGAGAAGAGTATTCCAGTTTTTTTTATTAAACGCAGTTGCCGTTGCTGTGCCAGCGACACTTGTTTTATTTTTTATTGGCGACGTTGTTCAGCGCCCGGAGGATGCAGGTCTTTTTTTGGGGCTCTATTTCCTTGCAGGGCTCATCACGCTTCCACTATGGGTAGCCTTGGCGGATCGTATTGGCAAACGCTGGGCCTGGTTAACAGGTAGTGTTCTGGCCGGTCTTGCGTTGCTCGGTGCCAGCGTCGTTGGGGAAGGTGACGTTTTTCTATACGGAGTGGTTTGTCTGGCGGCGGGAGCAGCACTTGGTGCTGACATTGCACTACCCACCGCGATGCTCGCTGACGTGATTCCGGTAGAGCAGCGCCACAATACAGGTCTCTATGTTGGCATTTGGGTATTGATCGGTAAGTTAGCGTTGGCGATCGCAGCTGGAGTGACGCTTCCTCTGCTAGGGTGGTTTGATTATCAGCCCGGTATGCCCGCTACTGCTGGACCGCTAATCTATATGTATGTTGGCTTTCCGATCGCATTAAAAGCGGTAGCCGCTGTTGTGTTGTTTCGTCCCTGCGCACCGCCAACTGACGGTCGCTAACTGTTAATCAAGGATTCATTGCCATGAAAATCAAAGCATTCATTGCCTCTATTAGTGCGGCTGTATTGACTGCCTGTGGCAGCGTGGATGTCGATCACTATGCCCGCGAAAAGCCGGAACTGGAATTGTCGAGTTTCTTTAATGGAACCATTGATGCCTGGGGAATCTTTCAGAAGCGAGATGGCGCCGTGGCACGGCGATTTCATGTCGTGATTGAGGCAAATTGGAAAAGTCCTCAGGAAGGGGTGCTCGATGAGCGCTTTACGTACTCCGACGGTGAGACTCAGCGTAGAGTCTGGACATTAAAGCGTCAGCCGGATGGCACCTGGCAAGGCACTGCTGACGACGTGGTCGGCGTTGCGATTGGTAAGGTGGCTGGTAACGCTTTGCGCTGGACCTATGTCATGCGATTACCCGTTGATGGAAAAGAGTATTTGGTAGATTTTGATGACTGGATGTGGCAACTCGACGACAGCTCAATGATGAATCGATCGGTTATGTCCAAGTTTGGCATTGATCTTGGTGAAGTGACATTATTTTTTAAGAAACGCACATCGGGTGGGAAGTAATGAGGAAACTTTGGTCGCCTTTAAATAGCCCCATCCGTGAGTGGTCTAACAAACGCGTTTGGATTGTTGGTGCATCAAGCGGTATCGGTCTGGCACTCGCAAAAGCGCTTTTGGATGCGGGTGCTTACGTAACGCTCTCGGCTAGGAGTGAGGCGACTCTATTAGAGTTTGCAGCAAAGTATTCTCGTGCGTCTGTTGTTGCATTTGACTGTGCTGACAGTCAGGTTTGGCCTTCAGCCTTAAGTTCGACGTTAGCGGCGATGGGCCATGTTGATCTTGTTGTTCTCGGTGCTGCTCGCTATGACCCCATGAATAGTTGGGACGTGAATATTGAACAGGTCGAAAAAAGCTTTGAGTTAAACGTAGTAAGCGTTTACCGAGCGTTGACTTGTCTTGTTCCTTATTTTTTGGCGCGGCAGTCGGGTGGGCTAGCATTCATCGCAAGTATCTCGGCTTACACCGGTTTGCCCCGCGCTCTGACATATGGTGCTACGAAAGCGGCTTTAAACAATTTGGCAGAGACGCTCTATTTTGAACTTGCGCCCAAGGGCTTGAGTGTCTATTTGATTAATCCAGGCTTTGTCGAAACACCGATGACCGCCAAAAACGATTTCAAGATGCCCGCTTTGATGACGCCACAGCGCGCTGCAGCGTATATCGTTTCTGGGCTCGAGCGTGGAAAATTTGAAATTAGCTTCCCAGCTAGTTTTGCAGGCGCTTTAAGACTAATTAGTCGTCTTCCATATCGGTTTCGGTTCCCTTTACTACACAAAATGACAGGGTTGTGATGCTTGAACAAACTCGAGAACAAACTGAGCGGTTTCAACTCATCGCACGGTGGTTTGAACAGCTTAGTCCTGAATCCCTAACGAAGATTGAATCAATCTACGCGAAGCATGCGAGATTTGTCGATCCCTTTAATGACTTGCAAGGGATTGAGTCTGTGCGCAAGGTGTATGCGCACATGTTTGAGAGTCTTGATAAACCCCGATTTTTAGTCACTCGAATTGCCTCGACAGGGCCTCTGGGATTTATGACCTGGACATTCTCTTTTTCTTGTCGAGGGCGCGCGCAGTCCATTGAAGGATGCACGCAATTTGAGCTGGATGCGGAAGGTCTGATTACGCTTCACCTGGATTACTGGGATGCAGCTAAACAAGTGTATGAGCAGATTCCTGTACTCGGTAGCGTGTTGAGAATGCTTAGACGAAAACTAAGCCTCCCGGGCAGCCACTAGACGTGGTGTGAACTGCAACAGTCTGTAGGCGACTTTTCAATAGTCAAAAAAAATGCCCCCGAAGGGGCAAAAAAGCCGATTGAGCGCAGCAGTCTCGCACGGCGGGGGAAATTACTCCTAGTTAGGCACGCAGCGTTGGGTAACGCACGTGGTCAACCAGTTCTTGAATGTCTTTGCGCGGAGCTGGTGTGAGCAAGCTCACAACAATGATCAGGGCAAAGCCAAGCGGTACACCAAAGACACCTGCAGAGATTGGCAGGATGCCGTACCAGAGCTCAACTGGTGAGGTCACACCAAACACGCCACGCAGCCAAGGTTGAGTCATCACCATGTAGTAGAAGGTGATGCCCAGACCGCCGATCATGCCGGCAACTGCACCGTACTTGTTTGCACGCTTCCAGAAGATCCCCAGTGTCAGGGCAGGGAAGAATGCCGCTGCAGCAAAGGAGAACGCAGCTGACACAAGGAACAGAATGTCAGCAGGCTTCTGAGCTGCAACATACGCCGCAGCAAGTGCGACCACGAGCAGTAGGATCTTCGAGATCAACACACGACGCGCGGTAGGTG